>JAXHTJ010000188.1:0-3255 GCA_034190245.1 Halobacteriota archaeon
ATTCGATTATGATTTTATAAAGTCCGGTTTAAGGGGAAAAACCGCTCATCCAAAGCCCGGTCTTCTCATCCAACCCGAGCATCAAGTTCATGCTCTGAATTGCTTGTCCTGATGCTCCTTTTATCAAATTATCGATTGCGGATATCACAACAATCCTGTTGGTGCCCTCTTCGATCTCAAAACCGATGTCGCAGAAGTTTGATCCACGAACAGAGCCGAGTGATGGAATACCTGTGAGGCGAATAAATGGCTTGCCTTCGTAAAACTCTTGATACATAGTATCGATATCATCATGGCTCAGATCTTTATTCACAAAGACATGAGCCGTTGTCAGGATACCTCGCTTGCAGGGAATCACATGCGGTGTGAAGCTTATATGTACCTTATTTTGAGGGTCAAGCTCTTGCACGATCTCTGCTTTATGCCGATGTGTCGTTATCTTGTAGGCAACAATATTCTCCGCAAGGTTGGGATAGTGTGAGACCTCTGTTGGATCTGCACCGGCTCCAGTAATGCCAGATTTTGAGTCGAAGACGACCTGCTTCACAACACCGTTCTTTACAAGAGGCACAACTGCAAGTATTGCACCGGTCGGATAACATCCTGGGTTTGCTACAAGTTCTGCTTTTGAGATTTCAGAGTGAAGTTCCGGGAGTCCGTAAACGGCATCTCTTCGATCTGCCTCTTTCCCATATACTCGTTTGTACTCATCCGGATTCAGTCGGTAATCGGCACTTAGATCAACTACACGTACACCACACTCCAAAAGCTCTGGCACATACTCCATCGCCGTACCGTGTGGAACCGCCGTAAATACAAGATCGGATACATCAGCAACTTTTTGCACATCCGCCCCCTCGTAGAATAGCTCGGAGATGGACCTCAGATGTGGATGAACGTCGCTTATCTTTCTTCCTTCAAAGCGACGTGAGGTTATTATCTTTATCTTCACACCCGGATGGTTTGAGATAAGACGGATCAACTCCACGCCGGTGTATCCGGATCCGCCAATGACACCAACATCGATCATGTGATCTAATAATAGCTCCAGTTAAAAGAACTTTTCGCTCGCCCTTTCACTTTTTCTATCACTTTTATCTCGCTAATTATAGTATCCGGGTAATTTCCACCCTCGTCCTTTTCTGCTGATTTGACCATATCCCATACCGTTAGAAGGGCAACACTCACTCCACAGAGCGCATCCATCTCAACGCCTGTCTTACCCATCGATTTAACCTCTAAAGTTACTCCTATCTCCTCTTCACCAACATTAAAATCAACACCAACCCCAGTTATAGAAATCTGGTGGCACATCGGAATTATCTCAGGAGTGTTCTTTACCGCCATGACTGCCGATAATCTAGCGCATTCCAGAACATTTCCCTTCTCGACCTTACCCTCTTTTATGGCCTCTATTGTGCTTCGCCGCAGTTTTATTTTTCCATAAGCTGTCGCTCTTCTCAAAGAATCGTCCTTCTCTGTGATATCTACCATCTTGAGTTTCCCATCCTTTATGTGTGAGAACATCACTTGCTCCTTTACGTTATACCCGAATAAATAAATATCCCTCCATGTATGATTAAATTTATCAATACCAAAACCCATGGAGATGCAATATTCCCATCCATTTTTCAAATAGATAGAATTACCCTGATATATCTGGTATTCGAGGGAAGGTTTATCATATATCAATAGTGAATACCTAAGATTGATAAAGCTCCATTACAGGTGAAATTCAAGGATATTTGGGGCCAAAATGATCACATCTATGACCCTGTAGGCTATAAATGTAGGGGATTTGGATGACAAATGGATCGCAACAGATCAGATACTTTGGAAGTCCCGATCTTCCCAGAATTATAATTCCTACCTTGCATAAATAGAGTGGAGAAACAATATTTCTGAGTGATTTCTTCGAGATCAGCTGTTCTCTTGGGGTAAACGGCAAGCTTGTCACCGTTTTAATTCCGGAACTCGGGCTTGTCATGGGGCCTCAGTCAGAGATAGCACCTCTTCTCCCGACTGAGGCCCAAAACAGGTTCAATACCTGAAGGGAGATCTCCTTCGAGGATTTGGACATGACATCGGTTGTAAGGTAGATCTTGGACTTTACGGTTGTAATTGATATGGTAGAATCCCATGGCGGCAAGGTCTGATCTGAGAAAGGTGAAAAGGGGAGTCTTCACAAGGCAATATTCATCTGAATAAGCAATTTGTCCCCCGTTAATATGGGACTCATAAAAAGGTTTATGGTGTAGTATCTGTTAATGGATATATATTTGAGGGCTCTCCTACATGAGCAAAATATATAAAGAGCCGCTCAGAAGAATTATGGGGTTGAAAGGTAGTGGTATCAGAGTTCTCCTATTGGGGATACACATGCTTTCTTTGCAGATAAGCTCAATTTTTTAGCGAGTTTTTGTCAAAGATATAGGCGTCGCCTCAGAGCGATGATGGGTGGAGAACTGCGCCATGGTTCGCTTAGTAGTATATAAAATATGGTGGATGACTATGCTTGAAACCAGAGAGCATGTTTCACCTGGATTTGATGAAAAATATGCTACAAAGGAGTGAAGAGATGGAAACCTTGAACCAGGTGAGTTTGGACTTGGATGAAAAGATTATCAGTCAGCTTATTGCAATGAATAATTTTTTTTACATTTTTCCTTCCAAAAGTAGGCTGAGTGAATTTGTTTCACGTGCCGTAATGATAGTGCCGGGTGTCTCATCATGCTGTATGTGCATCCAGGGCCTTTCAAAGCCTGAAAGGGATCTGAGAAAGGAGCAATGTATGAGCTGCACTGTACCCAAGAAAAGTCCTGATGACATATCCCGCCATGATTGTAGCCTTGCCGGTCATGAAGGTATCCGTATCTTTCCACTGGAGACTGCTAATCGTATTTATGGGTTCCTGATTTTAAATTTGCAAGATCAAAGAGAATATGAACCCTATGAGCCCTATCTCTCAGTTTTTGCAAATTCGGTTGCAATCACCATTGAAAATCGATGGCAGAAAGATCAACTTAAGACTCTCAATGAAGAAATATCGAAGCATCGTGATCACCTCGAGGATCTCGTGGAAGAGCGCACCAGTGAACTGATAGAGATCAATATGAAACTTCAGCAAGAGATTGCCGATCGTAAACTTGCAGAGGAGGCATTAAGAGACGAGAGGAATAGGGCGCAGATGTATCTTGATGTAGCAGGCGTTATCTTAATTATGATAAACAAGAATGAGGAGGTTACTCTCGTAAA
>JAXHTJ010000189.1:0-3241 GCA_034190245.1 Halobacteriota archaeon
TAATGCCGGTTGCAAATACTTTTGTCATGCCTAACTCCTCTGCATAAACTTTTTACACAATTTCAATCAAAACAAGGGGCATCATAACCCTTTGGTTCAATATCGGATATACTTTGTACTAATAATCAACCTACTCATTTAAGAAGGTTGCGACCCGGTGATCTGTGGGGTGCCAGAAGTCCTAACAATTGATTGAGATCCGGTTTGCCCACGGGACCGATCTTCCCACCCCCTTCAAAACCCCTCTTCACCTCAGCATCTTCCTGCCGAAGACGAAGATTAATAGTGCGGTCATAAAGATACCAAGTATCGTTTCGACGGAAGCTACTACGCGACTCCATCCGATTGGATGGACGTCACCGTATCCCAATGTTGTAAATGTTATTACGCTTGTGTAGCAGCACCATAGGAAGTCTTTGAACATTGAATAATCGATGGTGCTGAAACTCATATTGCTGAAGCTTGTATTGCTGAAATTCAGTTTGTAATTTATAATGGAGTCTGTTGAAAGCTCTGCTCCTACAAGCATTATCCCGTTGAAGAAGTAGAGTACTGCAAACAGAAGTATCAAACCCAGTGACGCTAAAATAACTCTGAAGGGTCTTTCTCCGTATCCACATAGCCCTCTGTAAAAGATATTCCAGAATTGTTTTTGGAAAAAGCCCATCTGCCTTCTCTTACATTCCATCTCTCTGTAGTAAAACTCGCCTGCGGTTGAATGATCGCCGTATCTTTGATGGCTCTGCTTTAATCTTCTGTAAATTCCAACTAAATCATTATATTCAAGTTCTCCTTCTGTTTCTTCCCATATTTTTATTCCTTCTGAGAATATATGCCATTTTTTGGTTTCTTCAGGCCATTTTGAATCAGTCAGATCAAGTCTATAGATGTTGGAATCATAAAGATAACATTCACTGAGATCTGCCTCTATTTTAACATTTTCAGAGAAGAATGCATCTCTAAAATCGATGGTTTTTGATTTCTCTGGAGTTTCTGGTTTCTCTGGAGCGAACGTAGTTATCCCATCAAATTTAACTTTGCTAAAATCCGCATGCTCATGAAATTCAGTTTCCTCAAAGTATGTATAATCTAAGAAATCAGTTGCTTCAAAGCTTACGTTCTTAAAGAATTTAGCCTCTCTAAATGATACACGCTCTTTGAATTTAACCAAATCAAAGATCGCTTCTACGTCTGCATTTTTGTGGCCAACAGATTTACGATTCACATCCTCAGAGAATTCAGATTTACGAAAATATACAGATTTACAGAATATAGCATCTCTAAAGTTTGCATACCCTTTGAATTTAACCTCATTAAAGAAGGCGACTTTGCCATAGAATCTAGCATTTTGAAAGTCTGCATTCTTCAAAAATTCAGAGAAAACAAAATTTACACCATCGCAGAATTTAGCTCCTGTAAATTCAACATCTTGTTTAAATTTTTTATGGTAAAAATCTGGTGTTCCTGGTGGAAAGTAAAAATCATTGAAATGGATGACCTCTTCTTCGGTATTTAAGATTTCATCTATTCCAGAATTGAACGCTTTTATATCTTTATTATCGTCTTCAAGATGGAAGATACAGTACTCCGAATCCGGTAATTTATCATGCGGGCATTTCCATCCAAAACCAGAATATTCACACATCAAACCACTCGTTTTTTTATAGGTAAGTGACTCCGCATCACTGTTAAAAATTTCCCTAACTTTTTCCCAGGACCTGATTTACATTATCCCTAAGCATCTTCCTGCTCTCTTCTACCTTCTCTTTTCTTCCCGATATCATCTTCTCCATCCCGGAGATATTCTCTCTTCGCGCGCCTATCATCCTATTAACTTCAGAAGGTGCCGGGTGTCCCAGGTTCTTTCTTCTTGTGACGCTGATCAGGGGATCTACAACTCCTTGGAGATCTTCCTTTGATAGTGAAATTTCTTTTCCTGTGATCTTTTTACCGATCTCTTTCACATAATCAGGTGTAATGTCTGTGAGGGTTTTTTCCTGCGAGATCATCTCCCTTACTATGTTTCCCACGATAAAATGAGCCTCTCTGAAGGAGACATTCGCATCTTTATCTCTTGCGATGACTTCTGCCAGATCGAGAGCGGTTATATTGTTTTTTATTGAAACTTCACGCATCCTCTCCTTATCTATCGTGAGCGTCTCCACAATGGACTTCATGATCTTGATAGTGCTCTTGACGGCAGGTATGAACTCCCATAGGGAAGCATTCAACTCTTGAAACTCCAGATTATATCCTGTGGGCGAGCTTTCCACCGTGACGAAGAGCTGCATGAGCGAACCTATTGCAAGTCCGGTCTTCCCTTTCACCATCTCTGCGGAGCATGGGTTCTTCTTCTGGGGCATTGCGCTGCTTATATCACTGAACCTGTCGTCGAACTCGATCATGCCAAACTCGAAGGTCGACCATGTGATCAAATCACGTGCCATCCTTCCAAGTGTCGTCATCAGTATCGCTGCTACCGATCCAAACTCCAGAATAAAGTCCCTGTTTGAGACTGCATCGATTGTGTTCTCGAGGACTCCATCGAAACCGAGTAGCTCTGCTGTATAACCTCTGTCGATCTCAATACTTGAGCCTGCAAGGGCGCTGGCTCCAAGGGGGCATAAGTTGAGACGGTTGTAGAGATCAGAGAGCCTGCCTATGTCACGGGAGAAGATATCGACGTATGACATGAGATAATGGGCATATGTTGTTATCTGGGCGTGCTGCATGTGCGTGTAACCGGGCATGACGGTCTCGGTATGTTGCTCTGCTATGGTGACCAGAGACCTGATAAAATCAAGTAACAGTCCCGAGATACCGATGACCTCATCCCTTAGGCGGATTCTCACATCCGTCATAACCTGATCGTTTCTGCTCTTGCCGAAGTGCGTCTTCCCACCGATATCCACACCGCACGCATCGATTACATACTTCTCCATGAGCGGATGAACATCGATATGCTTCAGGTTCTCAGGATCATCCAGGTCCAGTTTCCCACTTTTAAGGTCTTCTCTTGCCCTCTCAAAAGCACCTACGATCTTGGCAAGATCTTCTCTGGATGTTATTCCCTGCTTACATAGCATGAAATTGTGTGCCTGCATAACATCTATGTCTATCTCTGCTATCATCTTATCGGCGGCAAGGCTACTGATATACTCGGCCATATCCTTATCGATCTCCTCGGACAGACGGCCACGCCATAAATTATCATCTGAATCTTCACTCATATCTGCCTCTA
>JAXHTJ010000190.1:0-3213 GCA_034190245.1 Halobacteriota archaeon
CATCCAATAGATAAGGTGAACCGAATATTTTTGTCATTTTGACATCCCTTTGTGCCGTCTTCGGGATTATCTTGCCTGTCTCTTCATCCCAGACACCCAGATACTTGCGCTTCTGCCTGGCCTGTTTCTTCATCGGGTCCCAGTAACTCTCGACTTCGTAAGCGTAGAGTCTACCCCTTATCTTCTGTTTGACAATGTAAGACATAGTTAATAGTAATAACGAGGATTATATGTAAATTTATCGGTGGTTATAATAACCAAGTGACGTTTTGGGTCGATTATAGTTATTAATTTGGCGGGAGTTTAGGCAATACGGAAAAATACATCAAAACTAAGAGCAAATACCTTTGGCTTTTACGCGATAAATGGAACCTCAGTTATTGATTTCAAGAGCGATTCAAAAAAAGAAGCTGTGTGTGAGTTTTTGAGGTTGATACGAGAGCGTAATTCCCAAAGGAGGATCGTTTTGATTCTCGATAATTTCAGATCACACCATGCGAAGCAGACTGAAGCGTGTGCGTTAGAATGTGGCATTGAGATGGTCTATCTGCCCCCTTATTCACCAGATTTGAATCCAATCGAGTTTATCTGGAAGAGTATAAAACGTGTCATATCCAGGACTTTTATCCTGGATCTCAACTATTTGATGTGGTTAATACGAGAGCACTTTGAAGAGTTTTCGTCACAGCTAAGCTATGCAAAAGGGTGGATCGATAAGTTTCTCGACGAAGATCTTAAGTATGAATTGTTAGGTTCTTGACTATAAATCCATCATATACACTCCTCACTAACATTTCTTCATATCTCCTCATTCTCCGCTCTCACACAACCTGCCGCCTAATACTTGTCCAGAGCCTCGACTGACACCTTCTTTTTGGTAGTTATGATATCTCCAACTGGAGTTTCTAAATCTTTCATCTTCCTCACAATATCGGATGGGTCCCCAATTGCTATAAATTCACCATACCTCATCAGAGCAGCCCTATCACATACCATCTCTACAAAGTCCATATCATGAGAGACTATTATGTAAGTCTGGCCGTAACTGTCTCTCGCTTTTCGAAGTGACCTTGCAAGCTCAATTCTGGTAAGAGGATCTGCAGTTCCAGTGGGCTCATCCAGGAAGATGATCTCAGGATCAGTCATAAGGCACCTTGCAATTGCAAGTCTCTGCCTCTCACCCTCGCTCAACTGCATTGGATAGTCATATATCTTGTAATCTATCTTATCTTCGGAAAAACCAACCTCAACAAGAACTTTGTATATCTGATCGGCCAGAATATCCAGTGGTATATCAGTCGTTAAGGCGCTCTGCAGGTTCTCAAATACATTGAGGTTATTGTGCAGTGAGTATTCCTGGTGTAAAACCGTGATGTGCGGTGTGGCTCTACCTTTACCAGTAGGTCCAACCTCGGTCATATCAACCTCGGTGTTCCCGATTATGACTTTGAGGTCTCCTCGGGAAGGGAAGGTAAAACCGGCCAGTACCCTCGAAAGTGTGGTCTTACCCGACCCACTCACCCCGACGATCCCAAATATCTCATTCTTCTTTATGGTCTGCGATACATCATGAACGGATGTAATCAGTCCCCTGTCATACGCAATGAAATATTTTCTGAGATCCTTGAATACGATAATATCTTCGGTGTACTCTTTTCTTTCTATCTCAATCTTTTCGTACTCTTCAAGGAATCGAGCTACAACGTCCGGAGTCTTTCCAGAGTCAACAACCATCCCGTCTTTCAGGCGCATCGAATCGGTTGTTAACTTGGCCACCTCCTCAGGAAAATGAGAGTTTATAATTGCAGGAATCCCCCTCTCTTTCTCATTATTCATAATCTCATGCATCGCTTCTGCCGTTATTCTATCGAGAGTTCCCGAAGGCTCATCTGCGAAGAGAAGTATCGGGTTCTTCACTATGACCATGGCGAATAGACATCTCTGCTTCTCCCCCCCGCTCAAATCCTCCGCCCTATGGTAGATCCTATGGCGCAACATGACCCTTGACAGGATATCGTTAGCCAACTTCTCCTGCCGGGATTTGGGTATATGTATACTGTCCATAACCCGCATCAGATTCGTTAAAACCGATAGCTCGCCATAGAGTGCAAATGATCTCTGGAGCATGTACCCGATCCTATCGTAGATCGAGCCACCTACAGGGTCCTTTCTCAAGCGATCCCAATAGTTCACTTCCTCCAGATCAAGTGTACCAGTACCACATTTTGGACATTCACTCCCTTTTTTGCTTGGCAACTCCACCCAGCTACATTCTGGACATAAGGAAACATTATAGATAACAGTTCCCTTCGTAGGTCTGTACTCTTTTATCCCTCTCAAGGTGTTCATGAGCACAGTCTTTCCCGATCCACTTTTTCCGATCACTCCAAACCATTGACCTTCCTTAAGCTTGATGTCAACGTTGTCTAAAACTTTTCTGTCGGTAAAATATTTGGTGAGGCCTTCGCCAATCAAAAAATCCATCTGTTCTACCTCTTTAGATCTAAGTATTAAATAATTAAGTATTAAACTGGTTTACATAAAATAGATCCTATTAAGATATTTTCACAATTTACACTATCCTGGGACCTTTGATATATGACCCTTCCTTTTTTGGCGCATTATTGAGCACATCATCTCTTTTTAGGGAATCTTTTGCAACATCATCTCTGAATACATTTATGATTCCTAAAACGTGGTGAGTTGGTGGAAGATCGGTATCTATCCGATCTAATGTACTAAAATATTCAAGAACAGAGTTCATCTGCTCAGTAAACTCATTTTTTTCTCCATCTGTTAGTTCTATTCTGGCCAACCATCCTATATGCTCAATCTCTTTTTTGGTTATCATAATCTATGAACAACTTATTATTCTTCATTACTTATATCTGTTTGTCTATCAATTATCGCCACATTATTCCAAGCCGAAACGGTTAATCCTCTTGATTGCATTTGATATTGCAACAACCATCATTAAAGTTTGACTGGAAGAATATTCGATGAGTAATGAGATCATAAACCTAATTAATGTAATAAAGTCCGGTGTGGCTCTTCTGACTACTATTCCGGTAAGGGAGGCTGAAATTGGTATACTTGAAGCCCACCTTTCCCACCCAAAAATCAAAACCCCCATCCTACAACCATATATCCTCAAAATTTCAGCTGATTCTTGGTCGTAACCCCCCTCCCACTTCAACAACCAACCCCGATTGA
>JAXHTJ010000191.1:0-3201 GCA_034190245.1 Halobacteriota archaeon
GAACGAAACGCAAGGATTCAGAGGGGTATTAGATAATGGCGGTATCGTTTGATAGTGTGACACTCACGAACCCTGAACCATACACGTTTGATTTTCAAGTTCAAACAGCAGACACAATATTACTATCTGGGAAACACTCGATACAAACCACATCTGAAGTTGGTTTTAGCGTTACGTTCGTGTGTCACACGCTGACATATGCCGATGTCACAAATCTAAGAGCAAAAATAGGGTCGTCAGGAACACTCGTCACAGATGATGGCACATATACAAATTGTTATATTTCGTCATTCACACAAAAACAAGATCCAGTGGGTTTGTACGAATACACAGTCGGATTCAGGAGGCATACAGTATGATAGCACAAGGAAAAACAAGTATAGGCGTAAAATGGGTTATACGTGATAAGGATGGAAACATAAAAGAAGAAGGGGAGGAGATAACAGATGGCAACGCTTGTAAATGCTGGACTTGAGCGAAAGGCAAGGCTTGTATGTGGGGATTCATCAAGTAGTTTTCAATGGACTGCTCTTGGTTCTGGTTCTACTGCCGAATCTAACTCTGACACCGCACTGGCTACAGAAATAACAACAAACGGTGGCGCTCGTATGATCGGAGACACGGTAGCATACGAGGCAGATTATAAAGCAAAATGGGTGTCTACATGGACATTCAGTGGGGCACTCGCAATAAATGAGTGTGGTGTCTTCGATCAACTGGCAGTTGGTGGTACAATGTTATTCCGACATGTATTCGCTGCTACAAAAAACGTGGTTAGTGGAGACACATTGCAAATTACATTCTACGAAACTGAATCAAGAGCATGACTAAGATAAATGAAAGACGGTTAGGAATAAATTAAAATGACAATAAACTATTGCGACTATACAGGTGGGGATGATACTACTGGAGATGGGTCTGCTGGAAATCCTTATAAGACAATAACAAAAGCCTCAACTGGTTTGACTGGCGGGGATGAGGTTAGAGTTGCCAAAAGTCCAACCCACACGAATCTGACCGGAACTCTTGGTTTCACTGTAAATTCTACTGCTGTAGTTGGAACTGGGACTTCATTCACCACCGAGTTAGCAGTTGGTGATTTTGTCCTTGGTGGTGATAGCAACTGGTGGGAAGTTGTAACCATCACGGATAATACTAACGCTACTCTATACAAAAAATATTCTGGTGATACAGAAAGCGGTGTTTCTTCACAAAAATTAGGAGTCACCAGCACAGGAGAAGCGGCGGCTTCTGATACTGTAGTTCAGGAGGTTTCTACTTCAGGAACTTCTGGGAACAATCTGAAGATAAGTGGAGGATGGGATCTGTCCGGACCCACTCAGGACGGACAAACCTATTTCAGGCAGATGCACACCACCTTTGCAAACAGGTATGGTTATGGATTGTATGCAACTGGTAAAAGTTATGTAGAAATAGAACGATTGCATTTTTTGAGATATAATTATGGTATTCATTTAAGTTCCAGTTCTAACAACACCATCACCTCTCCAACCTGTAATAGTAACAACGACTACGGCATTTACACGTATATCAGTTTCAATAACACCATCACCTCTCCAACCTGTAATAGCAACAGCTACGGCATTTTGTTCTATTTCAGTTCCAACAACACCATCACGTCTACAACCTGTAATAGCAACAGCTACTACGGTATCTACATTCATACCAGTTCTAACAACACCATCACCTCTCCAACCTGTAATAGTAACAACGACTACGGCATTTACACGTATATCAGTTTCAATAACACCATCACCTCTCCAACCTGTAATAGTAACAACGACTACGGCATTCGTTTAAGTTCCAGTTCTAACAACACCATCACCTCTCCAACCTGTAGCAGCAACAACAGCTACGGTATCTACATTCATACCAGTTCTAACAACATCATCAACAATTATTCAGGCACAGGAAATGGCAGTGGAGATGTTTATGTATATCCAGGCATACATTATGGAGATTATCCCTGCGCGAAATGCCAGCATTTCAAAACCGCAGGAGTTAATAAATGTTTTTTTGAGTATGGAACAACTGAAAGAGACACGGCAAATGCTAGAGGAGGGAGCGGTGAGTGCTTGGAATATACTCCGACTTCAGCAACCTATTATATCAACCAGAGTTTCTTTTTTATAGCGGATAGTGGAGTGGCTCAAACCCTATCAGCTTATCTTGAAAAAGACAGTAGTTTTAATGGCGATGTTCAGGGAGCAATTTATTTCATGGGGGTGAAGATAACTGGCTGGACGGCTATCACTCCTTCGGTAGCAGATACATATGAACAGAAAAGTTTGGTGGCCGCAGAGGGTGATATTACTGAGGATGGAGTTCTTGAACTAAGGATAAAAGTTAGAGGAACTGCTGGTAATATTTATGTGGATGATCTTTCAACTGCGTGATGGAAAATGATTGATGGTAGTCTGAAGTACTGGATTAACGGGGCACCTGTTGTACCTGACAATGATGCCAACTTAAGAGCATTAGGATATTGGATAAATGGAGAACCGTATACATCAGAAAAAACATCAAGTATTTCAGTGACGGGAGCAGGTGCGACCTCAATAGGATCTGCTGTAAGCACTCTAGTTGATACCGTTTCAGTGACGGGAGCAGGTGCGACCTCAATAGGATCTGCTGCTAGTACACTTGTAGATACTGTTTCAGTGACGGGAACTGGTGCTATATCTTCGCTTTCTCTCATGTTCAACGATCTTGACAATTACAATGTCAAGAGCTGGACAGTAAGAAAAAGTATACAAGAGGTTATGTGGACTTTCAATGGTCAGATAGATGGGCATTCTGTACCTTCATATTTCACACAATTGCAGATATTCGCAGATGATTATGCAGATGTGACACAATGTCTATTTATTGGGCTGATACCCGGAGCTTCATATGCTCTTGAGAGCGTAAACAACACATCAAATATCACAGGTTATGACTACGGGTGGTATCTTTCAGCTCAATTCGTTCCGGAATCGCTAAGGCAAACAGACGAAGACACAAACCCTGCAGACACAATTGAATCTTTGTTGGGGGGGGTAGATTGGTACACCACAACCGGTATAGAACCGTATGAGATCAGAACCGTATCAGATTGGGCGAGTATCAAAAAATCATATGTGTGGGATGCAAAAACTACGAAATGGAAAGCAATCAAAGAGATATGTGAACACACAAGTC
>JAXHTJ010000192.1:0-3181 GCA_034190245.1 Halobacteriota archaeon
CCTGTAACATTCACGGTTTCAGATGGCTCACTGACGGATTATGAGGATATTACAATCACAGTAATTCCGGTTGGACCAACCATCACAACCTACGACGCCGCATCAGGAAGATCATACTTCAGAGCATACGGCACATACTCAGATTCCTGGAGCGATGTTGATGGGGATGGTGGCACGCTCGGTACACTTCCATCTGAATGTGACACTGAGATAAGTTCTGAACAGTCCAACGCTTACACAAGGTTGAGCTATTCGGATGCAACTGGCGGTGATTCAGATGCTAACAGATATACAAACCCTGATGAAGGTTGGGGCGATGAAAGCACAATGATCATCCATATCTGGATCGATGAAGCTGTTTCAGATATTAACGAGCTCTCATTTACGTGGGAGGGATACGGTGACGGCGCTCACACTCTGGGGTTGTATGTCTTCAATTACGATACTAACAACTGGGATGGAGGTCAAGGAGGATACAAGGATTCAGGCTCCGGAAATTCCGACTTCTTGCTTGAGTGGAGTACGACAAGTGGAATTGACAGTTACATAAACGGCAATAATCAGCTTGCATTTATGATCCTGGATACTTCTGCAAGTGAGAACAGCTTCCATGATTATGCGAAACTTGAAGTCGATCATGCACCGGACTTAATAGCACCGGTGGTATCTTCTCCACCCGACCAGACTGTTCCACAGGGTGGAGTTGCAAGTATCACCTGGAACGTGGTTGATACAAATCCAAATGTATACTGGGTACTTAGAAATGGTGTGCAAGTTGTGGCTCCAGCCAGTTATACAAGTGGCGCTGATATTGTTGTTCCAGTAGACACAGCGACATTGGGCGATTGGACATACACAATTGTTGCAGATGACATGGCAGGAAACGAAGGATCAGATGAGGTTGAAATAATAATCATACCTGATGAAACATCCCCAGTAATAACAAACGTTAACGCAGGAAGTATAACACAGACCTCAGCAACGATAACATGGGATACAGATGAACCAAGTGACAGCCTGGTCAAGTACGGAACAACTTCTGGCTTATACACAGATTCAACAAGCGATTCTGCTTATGTCACTTCCCATAGCATCGGTCTATCCGGACTTACTTCCGGGACAACTTACTATTACGTCGTTGAGAGCGTAGATCCAAGTAGTAATTCAGCCCAGAGTGCTGAATACAGCTTCACCACTGAATCAAAACCACCAATAACAACCTACGACGCCGCATCAGGAAGATCATACTTCAGAGCATACGGCACATACTCAGATTCCTGGAGCGATGTTGATGGGGATGGTGGCACGCTCGGTACACTTCCATCTGAATGTGACACTGAGATAAGTTCTGAACAGTCCAACGCTTACACAAGGTTGAGCTATTCGGATGCAACTGGCGGTGATTCAGATGCTAACAGATATACAAACCCTGATGAAGGTTGGGGCGATGAAAGCACAATGATCATCCATATCTGGATCGATGAAGCTGTTTCAGATATTAACGAGCTCTCATTTACGTGGGAGGGATACGGTGACGGCGCTCACACTCTGGGGTTGTATGTCTTCAATTACGATACTAACAACTGGGATGGAGGTCAAGGAGGATACAAGGATTCAGGCTCCGGAAATTCCGACTTCTTGCTTGAGTGGAGTACGACAAGTGGAATTGACAGTTACATAAACGGCAATAATCAGCTTGCATTTATGATCCTGGATACTTCTGCAAGTGAGAACAGCTTCCATGATTATGCTAAGTTGGATGTAACCAGTTGATCGGATCTAACCAGTTAAAAGCTTGTTTTTAAGGCCCAATGGGCCTTATTTTTTATATTTTCATCTTAAACAAAAAAAAGTAATGATTATTGAATCGGAGTTAGAACCAGATGAATTTGAGATTTATATCAGTCCTCACGGTTTGCATAATCCTGACATGCACCTTAGTAACAGGTGCTGCGGATTCACAGGGATGGAAGAGTTACCCACACAGCTTTGAATCGTTCACCCTCCCTGAGGATGAGGGTAAACATAGCAGCAATCCGGTGGGATGGTGGATAACTAAAGAATGGTGGTATATAAGCGGGCATCTGCAAGATGATGATGGGGATACCTATGGGTACATGGTCTGCTTTTTTTCGCATGGAAATTTTGTCTTTCTTTTGACCGAAGAAATGAATAATACGTTTCATCACTATTCCGATCGCTTTTGGCCATGGCAGACTTCGATCTCCGAATCCAAACTTGATCTGAGTTTCGGGAAGAATTATTTTTATCAGGTCGATGGTCAGCCCTTCACTTACAAACTCTATACAACCAGTCCCACTAAAATGACGCTAGACCTAACCTTGGACGCAACAAAGCCACCCATCGCTGTGGGCGGGTATGGTCTTCATCCTATTGGCCCGATTGGGTATACGTACTACTACGCTGAGCCTCGATTGAATACAACCGGGACAATAACAATTGACGGCGTGCCACGTTGGGTGAACGGCACCTCATGGATCGATAGGCAATGGGGTTTCTGGAGCCCACAGTCATATGATGGTTGGGAATGGTTTGCGGTATCATTAGATGATCAAACGGAGATTGAGATTAGTAAGATGTTTGACCCTAATACGGGTAGGCCAGTCAATCCGATGGTGGATATATCGTACTCTAACGGAACACACGAATCATTTGATGATTTTCAGATTGACTATCAGGGATACTGGACCAGCCCGGATACAGGAAATAGATACTCATCAGGCTGGAATATCAGCATTCCGAGTCGGTCAATACGACTGAACATAACGCCATCTGTAATCAACCAAGAAGTAAAAATCTCTTCAAAAATTATCTGGGAAGGTAGTTGTAAAGTAACGGGTACTTTTGGCAATAAACCTGTAACCGGAAAGGCTTATACCGAGCTTGTGCATTATTATGAGAAGGGCGACCTGGAACTGGATCTCCAGATGCAAAGGCTTACGTTCAGCAACCCATCACCGATTGATGGTGAACAGATACTTATTGAGGTAATTATTGTCAATGGTGGTGATGGTAATGCGACCAATGTCGAGATTGAAGTATACGATGGAGATCCAAACCTGGGAGGGCCACAGATTGGTAGAAGAAAGATTAAAAGTCTGACAGAAGGAAGCAACAAAGCCGTCTCTTTTAATTGGACAGCTAAGGCAGGTCATCATGA
>JAXHTJ010000193.1:0-3158 GCA_034190245.1 Halobacteriota archaeon
GATGACGAGAGGATGGAGGTAAACCTTGGCAGGGCGACGAGGAACGCTTTCATGTATACTATCTTCTTCGGAATGGGAACGATCGTCTACGTATATCTCACGGGCAGTAGCGAATTATTCGCTCCCGCATTTGTAATTCTCTTCGGAGGATCGCTTTTGGTCTGCATCCTTTCACTATTATACTACGACAGGACCGGTAAATAAGATGAAGACTAGAATCAAAGAACTGAGAGCTCGATATGACCTGACACAGGAAGATCTTGCAAAGAAGGTCGGAGTGCGCAGGGAGACGATTCTTTTTCTTGAGAAGGGAAAGTACAACCCCTCCCTCAAACTTGCCCACGATGTCGCAAAGGCTCTACAAACAACAATCGATGAACTGTTTATCTTCGAGGATGATGTTGTAGATGATGAAGATGGATGAGGTATCAATTCGAACGTATACTCAATTCACAGTCACCCTGTCCTTATTTGCCTCGTAATAGAAGACCATCCTATCCAGGTACCACATCTTAAAGAGAAATGACGCTATCGTGGAATAGAAGAGATGCCAGAACAAATTCTGATATGATGCGTAAATTGCTATTACGAAAAAAACTCCATTAAATATGTTCAACAGTTGTGGAAAATCTAGTTGATATTTAACTGTCCAGAGTTTCTCCCCAAAAATGGATTTACTCATCCAGTTATCGGTACTCTTTGGCTTGGGAAATATGAATGGGTTTATGATAAACCAGACAATCACTAAGGCGAATGCATACCAGTTTTTATACCAGATGGGAATGAAGATTAAAGGAAGCGATAATACTCGTGTCCATCCGCTCCAGGGGTTAGAGTGCCTTTCCCATGACTTATCTGATAGTACAGGCATTTTATCACCTCTCCCTTGAATTGTTATACTGCCCTCACTACTTTAATCTTTGTACAAATCAATCTTCTATTTCCTTCTTTTGCATCTCTTCCTCATACTTTATATAAGGCTCCACCATCTCCCTATTTTCAGCCGCCTTCAGTATTCTTAATGCCAGAATCCTCTTCTTGGTAAAATAATCCTCAAAATTGCCGCATATATCTTTTACCGCTGGGTCTCTGTTTGGACAACCTCTCCTTCTAAGACAGCAGAAGGCCATGGTACCGAAGCATACACGCTCGTCGGCCCATCCCATCTCTTCGGAGAAGTTCAGTTTGATATCAAGGTAATCTCCCTTTGAAAGGCCTATCTCCTCAAGCATCCTGTTTATACCACACCTCTGTTCATGTGTGAGGGGGTATCTCGGATCGCAACAGAATGCCAGCGCCCTCGGATCACCACCCTGGCAGATTGGAACAGGCGCGTTTTTCCACCCCGGAACATCTCTAACATATAGAGGATCAAACATTGATCGGCACTTCCTACTCAAAAGTTTAAAATAGTTTGGACTTTTATTGACTTAACAGTTATTTTTTATAAGCGACCTGCGACCTCTGCCATCTTCATTCAAATCCATACTTAGCCTTTGACTCCGTCTCTTTTAGTCTCACCCTAAATGTAATTCTTCGGATAGCTTTTCCATCTTCTACCCTGAGATACTTTGAGCTCTCCTTCAGCTCTCCACCCACAACCTTCAGAATCTTCGATGCAATATGTCTGCCATCGTTCACCGACGAAACATAAAGATCAAAACCGTTTTTGCTATCAAAAAACTCGATCTCGCTTTTACCTTTGTACCTATCGATGATGTTTAATATGGATCTCATCTCATTTTCCGAAATACCTCTTTTTGATCTTACCTGAACCATCGAGTCGTGCATCTTCAAAGCCCATCTTAAGAGAAAATTTGAACAGATAAAAAACCATCTATAAAATTATGAAGTACTCGGAACTGAAAACAGGACGTGAATTTTTGAAAAAGCTTGATCATGATGCGGATCTGCTCGATTCTATAAGGGACTTTGCTGAAGCTTGCGGCATAAGACTCGGAGTTTTTACGGCAATAGGAGCGCTCAAAGAAGCCAGAATCTCCTTTTATGATCAAAAAGAAAAGAAATATGGGGTAATTGAGATTATAGAGCCGCTTGAAATTGCGAGTCTGGTGGGAAATATCTCGATGAAAGATGGTAAGGTCTTTGCTCATGCACATGCCACTCTATCTGGTAGGGATGGGGCGGTTAAAGCCGGACATTTTGAAGGGGGCAGGATATTTGCCTGTGAACTTTACCTAAGGGAGCTTACTGGAGCTGAATTTGTACGGGCTTATGATGAGGTTACCGGGCTTTCTTTGTGGGGTTGAAAGAATCTATATGATAGATTCGATTAGATCTTATACCATGAACGAACAGGACCCGATCATCAAATGGCTACTTCAGGGTGATGTATCGATTCAATATAAACATCCCAACTTTGACCAGTCAACTTTTTACACGTATCTCCGCCAGATAAAGAAGCTATTCCACCCATATTCCATATGGATTTTGAGTGGTGTAAATATAGTTATCTGGAATTACTATCGTCCAAAACTCCACTAGTTCTCAGAGTGTCTTCAATACAATCTAGATTATATTTAGGTTTTAACCTATGAACTACATCTACAAGCCTTGAACTCTCGATATTAAATCTTTCCTCTAAAAACAGAGCGGTTGAGATGAAAGAAAGCTGTACAGCGTTAAATTCACCATATTTTTCCACGGTTTTTCTTATTGCGTCCATCTCCCTTTCATTTAATAGATTTTTAAATTTATTTAGGTCACTCTTCGGCTCGATAAAATATCCTTTATTGGGCTTCCAATTGATCTCTAATAATCCTGATTCTTCTGCAAAATTAAGCTCTCCTGAGACTTCGCTAGAGTAAGGACCATAATGATACATCGAATAATCAAAATCCACCACACCCGTTTTCGTTAGAAAGTAAGCCATCTTCTGGACGACTGTTTTACCAACTTGATTGTTAGGGTATTTCTCCAGAATCTCCTTTACAAGAAACCCAATCATTGCCGAATCTTTAAATATACTCATCTCGTCACCCTCTTAGCAATATCCTCAGCCTTTTATTTATCTTCTATTGTAACTATTCACCCACCCATAACCAGTTCTCCATCAAAAACAGAAAAATCAATATACAATGACCCCCTCACAACCCTATACTCAAAATTAACCAAATTTTCAATTAATCAGAGGGGAT
>JAXHTJ010000194.1:0-3156 GCA_034190245.1 Halobacteriota archaeon
TAATAATAAAGTAATATATAATCATAGATGTAGTAATTTTACAATGTCTAGTAGTAATAGTAATAGGTATTTCCACCACCGCCTTAGCCGGTTGGTGAGTCTGGTGCTGGTGGCACTGGACCCAGTGGTCCAACAATGACCATGGGTCGGAGGGGTCCTACTTTAACTCCTCCCAACGTTAAATTGGATAAACCAAGCCGATTTAACGGTAAACATTCTGATCTGGACAATTTCATCTTTTAGATGAAAATGTATATTACCAGCGTGGGGTTGTCAGGTCAGAATGCATCGAGATTTTTTGTGTCTTATTTAACAGGAGACGCACTTACATGGTGGCGATCTTACTGTACTACACACGGGGGTGTAGATCATGTGTTTTCTTCAAAAGATCTGGGCGATATAATTGAAGATCTTTCGGAATAGTTCACTGATGTTGATAAACTTATGTAAGTCCGAAACAAGTTGTTTGCCCTCAGGCAAACAACTAGTGTATAATAATACACAACCCAATTCCGACACTTACAATGTGAGTTGGGATAGGCAAGGGTAGACGATGATACGGCGTAACATTTGTACCTGTAAGGCCTGAAAGATCAGGTTCGTACACAGGTGTTGCTCTAACGCCCTACATCGCTAGAAGATATGATCCTTCTAGCAGAACGCACAGACTAGGCGTTCATGGCGTTTAGACACCGTGGAGGGCCACCAACTGGCCCCCCACGACAAAACAATAACGGAGGTAATAACCGGGGAGGTAACAACAATCGTCCCGGAAATTTTCGAAACTTTTAGCAGCGAGGTAACTTTGGCAATTTTGGGAATAGAGGTAATTTTGGTTCTGCACGTGGTGGTTTTGGTGGTCCACGTCAGCAGTAGTAGTAGTAGAATGTCAATTATTAGAATGTTTCGTAGTTTGGTAACCACAACTATCGTGGTCCAGCGCCAATGGTTTTAGGGGCAGCGTAGGATAGTAGCGTGACCTGCTACGGTTGTGGTCAACAAGGCCACTACCGTCGCAACTGTCCCACCCGGGGCAGGGGCGGTCAAGGAAGCCGTGGTAGCAATAATGTACCACGCACGTAGATGCCCAACGGAGGCAGTAGATGGGCAAATATGGTGAATAATGGTATGTTCACCGGCGGTTAGTTAAATATACCGCCAGACTAGGTTGATAACGTTCTTAACATGGGCTTGGCAGCAGTTAGGAACAGGGAGCAGCAACGGGAGCGAAGCCGGGAAAGGAGCATCTCAATCAATGAGACTGTTCAACATAGTGACGGGACCTAAGGTTAGACAAAAAACTGACCTTGGGCAGTTTTCAAGACCAAGATGGTAAGATAGTGGGTGCTTCACAAGGGTTAATTGGCATGTCTGGTGTGGTTTAGAATGAAAAGTGTGTGTTTTTGCTGGATAGTGGGGCATCTAGCAATTTTATGAGTTTATAATTTGCGAAGAATTTTGGTTTGGCTCAACAAAAGGCCAAAACCCATTCAGTGCGTTTAGCCAATGGAAAGGTTGTGTAGACGCTTGGTGAGGTACAATTGAACGTTTTATTTGGTTAGGTAATGTATATTGGTAATTTTCACGTGTTAGATTGTCCAGTACCACTTATATTGGGCATGGAGTTTTTAGAGAAAATGCGACCGATAGTAGACTTTGAGCGCAAATCTGTGGCGATTTTGCATTGTGGCAATAAGTATGAGTTGCCTACTTGTGTTATTGGTAAGGATGGAGATTGTAGTAAAGGTTTTTGCACGCCAACTGTGCATGGAAAAGATGGATCATCCCGTACAGATGATCAATCTAGGTAGATTTCCATAGGTAAGAAAAGTGTTCCGGAATGTAAGTTAGTGTGCCGGAATGGATGTTGTAAAGCTTAGTAGGATACTAGGCAATGTGTTGATAGTGTGTGTGGTGTATAGAAACGTGTTTTGCACAAAAACACGTGTTCCGGAATAGTTGATGATAATTCATTTTTTGGGCTAGAAATTGATGATTTGGACGATGAAGCAGCTATTGATGACCCATCTAGGATTGAAAATTGTCCTAGTAAGAAGGGAAAACGCAGGTAAAGGTAGTGTGTATAATGTGGTAGTGTTTATGTAGGTAATGGCTAGTTTTGTGGGAATTGTGATGATGATATTATTGAAAAAGTTCGTGCACATGATCTGAAATAAGATCTTGCGGTGCCAGATGTATAGGTAATTAGTATGAAAACGTTTGTCAAACGTGGCAAGCGTAAGGAATTTGCTTTTGTGGGTATGTTACAGTTCTAGGGAAGTGAATTCAGCGAACAGCTGAACTTCACACATCGCGCTACACTTGGTGGCGGCGACGATGCAGATGCGAAATCTGCTGAATTAGGTAATTTAGGTAGCGAAACGTTGTAGTAGTTAAAGTAGAAATATCCGGTAGTGTTCTCAGAACCTACCTACCCCGTAGATCGTTCGAATTGTCCAATTTAATTCGAACATTCTATCCCTTTGGTGGACGAAAATGCAACTCCACCAAAGAGGAAACTCTACCCCCTTGATCAACGTGAACTTGAGGAGCTCAAAAAATAACTCCAAGAGTTCCTTGAATCAGGGAGAATAGAGATGGCCAACGGAGCCTATGGGGCTCCTATCCTTTTTGCTAAGAAAAAGGATGGGGGTCTCCGAATGTGTATAGATTACAGGGCATTAAATGGGTAAACTAAGACTGATGTATATCCACTCCCACGTCTAGATGAGCTGTTATAGCGGCTAGACGGAGCTTAGATCTTCTCTAAGTTTGACATGAGGGATGGATATCATCAGATCCCTATGAAGCCTAGTGATAAAGTGAAGACATCCTTCACTTGTCGCTATGGCACATTTTAATTTACGGTGATGCCTTTTGGGCTTTCATCAGCGCCAAGTACTTTTCAGCGCATGATGAATTCTATTTTCTTTGAGTTGTTGGATAATGGCGTATTATGTTATTTAGACGATTTATTAGTGTATTCCCGCTCAGTTGAGGAGCATTTGGTTATGTTGGATAAGGTTTTTGGGCTATTAGCGAAACATAAGTTGTATTTGAAAGAGAAGAAATGTCATTTGTTTTTGTCCAAGGTGAATTTTTTGGGACATGTGGTTTCAGCTGATGGTGTTGCAATGGAGAGTGGTAAGGTTGAAG
>JAXHTJ010000195.1:0-3120 GCA_034190245.1 Halobacteriota archaeon
ACTCCCTGACCTAACCCTCTCCACAAATAACATATCCTTCTCAAACCCATTCCCAGCAATAGGAGAAACAGTAACAATCAATGCAACAATCCACAATGTAGGAGATGTTGATGCAAGTAATATTGTTGTGCAGTTCTTTGTTGGAGATCCGATAAACGGAACCCAAATTGATATTGACCAAACAATATCTTTAATAACCGCAGGCGGAAACGAAACTGCAAATGTAACATGGATCGCCGAAGCAGGAGTGTATGAGATCTATGTGAAGATAGACCCGGAGAATGATATTGTTGAGGCAAATGAAGGTAATAATGAAGCACACAAGTCCATTGATGTTGGGTGTTCTAAAGACATTATCGCAAAGAAAATTTTGTTGACAAATCTTAATCATGCTTGGAATTATGATTTCTATGAAGAATATTATGAAAAATATGATGACAATGCGACTGCACCTGATCCTGTAAAAGAATCTGTGGATTGTACCATTCCTACCGAGGACGATGATATCTGGATAGTTCATTACTCGCTAACATCACCTGGGTTTTATGCATCTTCTGCTGCTCTTATGGGCCCAGTTATTGGTTTTGATACCAATTCATGGTATAATTGGAGTACATCTGTAAATGGCGTCACCTATCCTGAATTTGAGATAAAAGGAATTGATGGATGGGTAAGCGTTATTCCATATATTGGTGAAGATTTAAAGGGGTTGCTGGAGGATCTGCTGAGCGCTGCCGAATTCTCTATAAAATTGGATGGTGTTTATGCCGATGCTCCGCTTGAATGGGATAATAATACCAATCGATCAAGTATCCCAATCAAGTTTTCAGGGAAGGCTATTGGACCTGGTCTTGAAGAAGGAGGAGAATGTGGTGGCAGCTTTACAAAATATTATGATATTGATAACACTACATTCGGAGACGATCTAAATGATCTTTATTGCACTGCAGGGATTGGTATGAGCGAAAAAAGCATTGGGTATAATGAATCTGTAGATTTTGATTTGGTAGGGCTGATTGATTTCAACGGCACAGTTTTTTTGAATGGCATGGCAGACCCTGATTTGGATATTGGAATTAGATTAAAAATCAGTGAGCCTCAAGCATTACTTACCGCAGGAGTGACAGATATTGCAGCGGGTGTAAATGCCTATGCGGAAGGAGAAGTTTGTGCCCTTGGTTCATGTGAGGCTGTAAATATTAGCCTGCCTACGCCTACCATGGAAAATGTTGGACTTTTAGGGGAGGTTTTAGTTCCCTTTAAAGATTTTGAAGGCGGAGATTATGTGAATGCAGTATTTCCAAATCCTTCCGGAAGACAGGTTAGATATGAAGATTTAGGCGAAATGAGCCCTGTTATCAGAATGGCAACATCCAATATTACGATCAATTATAAAGTTGATATTAATCTGACTGACTTTGGATTTATAGTCGAAGATGGTAACATTTGTTATCCTGTCTGCGTATTTGGTGTTTGTAGTAATATCTGCAGTAATCTGACAGATCTTGGCCTGAGTAGTGATGGTGTATGGACTGCCTTTAATACAACTATAAATATTGAAGGTATAGATGATCTAAAATGGGGTGTATGTACTCTTGTCATCTATTCGCCAGTAGATGTCCACTTGTATGATTCTATGGGCAGACATGTAGGTCCAAATGCTACCGATGGAATCGACTTAGAGATTCCAAATTCTACTTATGAAGTAAATGGCAGTATAAAAACGGTAAAATTCCCAACAACAACTGATAGATTTGCCTTGATTCTCAATGGCACAGACACTGGAACCTACAACATGACAGTTCACAATCCAATATTGATCTCTGATGTTAATAACACAGATATTATAAAGGGTATAACGTATCGTGTAGATAACATACAAACAAATACCGGCAACATCGACTACTACAACATCAATTTAGCCGAAATTGAAAAACAGGTAAACAAAAAGGTGCACAATGGCGAAAACATCACAGATGCATTCAATGAAACATTCGGTTTAATAACCTCAGAAACAAATATTACAAAGCTTCCAACCTCTCTATTTGTTTCCGACATATATGGCGCTAATGGCAATCAAGTGGTTTTACAAGCCAAATTAATGTCACTTGATAAAGCCCTAGAAAATAAAACCATACTTTTCAAAATAGATGGCGATATTGTCGGTCCAACCGTAACAAAAGTTGATGGCAATGGAACACTTAACTACACCATACCGGAGAATATGGAAATAGGGACTCATCAAATTTCGGCAATATACAGCGGAGATGGCGCATACAATGGTACAGAAGGATGGGCATCATTAAATGTCTTAAACCAACCACCAGAGGTAAAATTGGACTTACCAGATTTCATGTTGAGTGGAACCTTCTTAATTAACGGAACTATTACAGACGGAAATTTGGATCAGATAATACTTGAAATTGATAATGCAACCGTATCCGATACAATACCATACCCATGGGATACCACAGGATACTTTGATGGTTTGCATTTGATTAAATTAACTGCCGTCGATAGTTTTGGTGAGAAGGACCAGTCAATAGCTTTCGTTGTCGTTGATAATACATTACCAACCATCTCGAACATAACCGCTACAGACATAACCAGCAACTCAACCACCATAACATGGGACACAGATGAACCATCAGACAGTCTCGTCAGATACGGCACCGAGGCGGGTAACTACACATTACAAAAACACGACACGGAAAATGTCACCTCGCACAGCGTAGATCTTACAGGACTTGCAGAGGATACAACATATTATTTCGTTGTGAATAGCACGGATCTAAGTGAAAATTCAAATGAAAGTGAGGAATATAATTTCACCACAGAACAGACAATTCAACCATACAAAATATCACTTTCTGTAGGTCAAAGAAGAATAACAGCAGATGGCGTGTCCAATACTACAATTACGGCTCAGCTGAAGGATAAAGAGGGAAACGATGTTAACCTAAGATCAGTACCTATCAACTTTACAACCACTCTTGGATCATTGAGTGATACAAACGCCTTAACTGATGAAAACGGCACAGCAACCATAAAGATAAAATCAGAGACAACCGGATATGCAATAATTTTAGCTACATCAGATTATGTTACAAATCCTGGAAG
>JAXHTJ010000196.1:0-3118 GCA_034190245.1 Halobacteriota archaeon
TTTTTTGATTCTAGTATCTTGTTAGCCATCGCAAGAGTAACGCGGCAGTTAGGACAAACTCTAGCTTTGTTTTTGCTGGTCCAAGTATGATTACAGAGGGGGCAAGTATTATCTGCCATATATTAATTACATACATTACATACTTATATAATTTTCGGTGAAATTTACTAAAATCAGTAAAAAATATAATTTCTATATAGAAAAAGGACGGCCATATATAGATCTACTAAGGAGGTCGCTACCGTTTTTGAATGTGTCACCGTAGTACCTCTTGCGATCCATGTTGATGTTGCCGGACATGGGGACCATATCAAAAATGTTGAGATCTCTTTTTGAAAGTTTGCGGTGTCTCACCGTTTCGCCGTACTGGATCGGCTTTTTGACTGTGTAGCTGTATGTGTCACGATCGGGATACTTTCTTATGAGTTCAAGAAGATGCTCATAGGTGTCGTGCCCACCGCTATCGTTTTTTACCCTTATTCTACCCTTCTTAACCCCCCTTTGTTTGTACTGGTCTCCCACCTGATATACTCCACTCTGAAATACTACCCCTGTATCACATCCCTCAAATGACCAATCACCAAGCTCGTCCGATTGCGGAAGATCGAGGGGAGATTGAGAAAGTATACCGTCTGTGGCACACATAACGATATCCTGCGGTTTCTGCATCATAGCCTTCCATAACTGAATTTGACATTTTGAAGTAATAATATCCGCATATATGGGGTTGAATAGTATTCCGGCCCTGTATTTACCGGTTTTTCTATCCTTGATTTTTTCATACATCTTTCCATAGAGACTATTCATTATTTTTTTCACAAACAGATACTCATAACTCTCCTTAGAAAGCTCCTTCTTCCACCGATATAATGTCTCTATCACCTTTTGAAAAGGCTTTATAATCCGTGATGGGAAGAACTCCCACCCCCTGTAAACCTTGAATGTGACCCAATCCTTATACGCCTCATATTCTAATTTATTGATGGTAGTGCGAAAGTTGCCATAAGGCCTTATGGTCTCGGTTTGTGTCCTCTTGAATGCGAGTGGTGGGATTAGATTTTCGTTGTTTGGGACCTCTACATCAACTTCATACAACCCGTAATATGCTTCCTGTGACACCTCCCTCGTGTGCCTCCACTCACCTTCATTGATATCTATGAGATCTCTGATCGCGAAGGGATATGCGCTATTGATATCGTAGTTGTACAACTTTTCAAACTTACCCCTAGCCATACACTCGAACCACCCCCCGTGGTAGCTTCTTATCGCCATATTAATGATTGAAGCCGGTAATTTCGTGATCACGGGCACCTTACACTCTCTTCTTGTGTATTCAACCGCTACAGAGGCTTTTGAGGAATATGATGATGGATAAAAGCCCAGCCTCTCAAAAACCGTGTCCTGTACCCTTTCGGCTAGATCTTGTGTTACTCTGCAATCCCTGATACAATATACTAAAACCCTCCAAAAATTTTGCTTCCAATACAAAAAGGATGTCCCAAGCTTTTCCGCATCTATATAGTCCCCCAATTTTCTACGCTTGCTATATAGCTTTCCGGCCTTTTCCAAAGTCATCTCATAAAATTGTGCAATGTCGTAGAAAGTTGTCTTCACATACGACTTGCCAGAGCGCGCGCTATTCTTTCGTGTGAGAGTGAAAAGCTTGCCTGGTATGTACTGAATCCGCAGATCATGCCCATTTTGAAAGTATCCCCTCAGTGTCACATCTTGCTTTTCGTACAATCGCGTATAAGCCCAAAGAGGGAGATGTTTTATCAGAGCTTGAAAGTCAAATTTCACGTTATAGAAAAAATTGAATGTATCCTGATACTCCTTCTTCAAGAGAAAATCAAAGATATCTCTCCCCTTAAGCGTGCAGATAGATCTTGCTTTGCTGTCACAAATCAGCATGCCGTAGCCCTGAAACGTCTCAAAGTCGAAAGCTAGACAGGGTTTTCTAACACCCTCTTTGATCTTGTCATCCGCGCTAATACAATGACGCAGATCTAGCTTCTCATATGTGAAAAAATGCTTAGGGCCCGGTAGTCCCTCCTCATACAACTGAGATTACCCCCAATATTCTTCTTCCCAGTCTCCCACTTCATCTTCATAATCGTACCAACTGTCAGGATCCCCCCAGTCATCCCCAAGCTTCTCAAGAGCCTTTTTTGAAAGCTTTACCTCTCTATCCTGTATCTGCCTCATCTCCCTCGCAGCAGTCCCCCTATCAACCTTCCTTATCTTTCTAAGCTTCTCAGATCGATTATAGAACTCTTGAGACCTTCCATACGCGCCAGCACTCTGCGAGTATTCGCTCGCCATAGCGCGCGATATATCGTCTAGCATATTCTTTCTACGATATGAGACCCCAAAGCGTTGTAGTGTCCTTGCAATCTCATGAGCGGAGTCTCTGTTATTTATCCCTGTTTTTATGAGATTTTTGATAGCCGTCTGCTCAACCGCAGACCTCCCCGATTTGAAGTAGTATTCAGGGCTTGCAAACGACCAGTTCAAGTCTCTTCCCCCATCATCGCACGCTTAAGCCTTTCACAAATCTCTACACACTTCCAAGACTCGTTGATCTCGCAATAGAATGATGAACAACAATCCCCACACGTACGAATCAAGAGAGATTCGGTTATAAGCTCTATATCATCTATTGTCAGTTTCATTTTTCTACCTCCACTCAGGACAGTTATTTCTATCCTGCTCAAAACCGGTGCAGTATACACCTTGATATTTCGCACACTTATATCTAATCCTGTATGACACCCACTCAATGCATGCAAGTTTACACCTACTATCATCCGGTTTTTTCATATCATACACCTCCTCACAGTGTGTAACCTTCATAAGACCCGCCTTTGAACTTCTCACAATCCTGAAAAGCGCTCTAATTTCATCGCAACTTTGAAAGATAATTTCAGGCTTCAATATCTCCCAACCATTAGCTATCGCTTCAGCCTCAGCTTCATCTAGTGTACGCATTATGACCTCCCTTGGGATTTTCCCATAAACATACTACATCATCATCATACATACATATAGTTTTCGGTTGGGATCTGGGAGTCCCCTCGCAGGGCGGCCGAAGGCCTCACCCCCACGGCCGAAGGCCTCA
>JAXHTJ010000197.1:0-3115 GCA_034190245.1 Halobacteriota archaeon
ACACTCTTCAAGGCTGATCCCGATGTACGAACCACTCGGGACTATCTTATGCTCATATCCGGCCTCTTTCAGATCCTTTACAGTGGCATCGTTGATGATCGGACCGGTTTTTGGAGCAACCACGACCTCTTTTCCCATCTCAAAAAGTCTCTTTATTGCAAAGATGTCGAATATCACCTCTCCACAGTTGTCCAGCAGATACAGAATCTTATCATGACTCTCCATCGAGGATCTGATATTTTCCTTATCCCAGACCAACCTCTCCTTGATCGTCTCTTCAAAGACCCGGTGGAAGGTTGCATGATCATAAGAGTGTCCTCTGACACCATATTCCATCGAATTAGCCGCCGCGATTATCCTTACCAGAGCCTCCAGCTTATCCTCGGCACTTTCATAAAACTCCCTTGCCATGGGCAGCAATCTTTTTGCTGTTTCGTTGCTCTCATGCTTGAACTCTTCATATGGATCGTTGCTCCCACTATACTTCTTTATAATCTCCTCTCTAACCGTCCCTATAAGCGCCGGAACGGTGTCGACTGAGAAGTTTTCTGCTGCGTACTCAAGCAACTCTTTGAGGGCTTCAATCTTCTTCTCAGGTTCATCTTCGAGCACCAGATCGCACTCAAAGACCGCCCTCTCAAATAAGCAGGATACACACTCTGGTCTGACTTTCATGCACAAATCTCGTTTCCTCAACTATTTATATTATTTGATGCAAAGAGATATGGATAGCATGGAGAAGATTCTGAGATCGATATTTATTGTCGCCTTATTCTCGCTGATAATTATCGCTGGAGACTATCAGTTGAAGAACCAGGTAGATTCTTGGCTCAAACCTGTTGTTTCAGAGGGGGAGCTCCTGTCGACCAATTGGATAGCGACTAATACATCAGAGGATGATAAATTTGCTGCTGGTATATTTGGTGGCGAGCTTATCATGGGTATGACGACGAGGGTACCATTGGTCGGTGGAGATTGGGCCAATGCACCGGATCCTACACAGAATATGGCAGATGCTAATGAGATCTTCCTCACAAATTCCTCGAAGAGGGCATTTGACCTTTGCAAAAAGCAAAACTGCACGTATGTGTTTGTACCGATGGACAGGAAGATTCATACGGGATATGGATGGATCGATATAAGTAGCGAAAAATTTAGTGATCAGAAGTACTTCGATCTGGTGTACGAGAACCAGGATGTTCAGATATATGCGGTGGTATTGTGAAGTTGACACTCAAAGATACTTTGAATCTGGTAACCAACCGACATTTCCTTTTACTTGTTATTATCTCAATAGCGATATACTACAGAGTAAAGACGCTCAAAGGCTACATCATTCCGACATTTGGGAACACGATGTACCATGTAGGAATAATAAGAGAGACTATTGAGACTTCACATTATCCTCCATATGAGCTATCTTATGGTGGCAGTTTTGAGCATTTTTATGTCCCTGCGTACAGGTTGTTAACCGCTTCTCTATCGATAATGTCCGGCATTGATCCGATGGTTCTCTCAGGAATTGTCACCATATTTATTGCCGTTATCACAATTCTTGCTATCTATTCACTTGGATTAAGAATGGGAAACCAATACGTCGGGATCTATGCCGCACTCTTCTTTGTTTTATCTCCTGAGCTTGCAATATTCACATCGAGGGCATTGCCAGCGACACTCGGTCTATTCATGATTCCTCTGACTCTTTATTTTGTTGCCCGTGATTACAGATCACTCAGTATACTGTCTGCAATTGGCACTGCACTGACACATCAGATGACGTTGCTTGCTCTTGCATCGACTCTATTTATATACTCCATATTTCAGATAAAGAAGAAAGACAAGTTTTTGTCTGGATTTATTCCTTTATTTGCCGCCTGCGCTGCTTATGGTGCCTGGCAGGTCTACTCGATGGGGACACTTAATATTCTCAGTATATCCCAGATCCAGTATCGTGAAGGCACTCCTGTCGGAATCGAGATATTCAGCAGGATGGGAGTAATTGTCTTCTTGTTTATGATACCAGGTATTTATGTATTCTTTTCAGGTATGATGAATAAGGACCACAAGATCCTCATGATCTCATGGTTAATTGCCACATTAATGCTCACAAAGAATGATACTCTTCTGAGTCTTATCGGGGAGGAAGGTATCTTCATGGATAGGTTCTTCACGTTTCTTGTTCAATGTGTTGTTATACTCTCTGGTTTTGGTCTATTCTTCGTCTTGAGAGGAATGGATGAACTATCGATCGAGGTGGAATCATAATGAGAAAATTGATAGCAGTTTCAGGAAGTGACGGCGACGATATAAATCTTTCTTCGAAGACACTTAAAGTGGCGGAGGAAGTGGGACATTACATAGCAGAGCACTCGGCGGTTCTTCTCTGCGGGGGCAGGGGTGGAATAATGGAAGCGGCCTCAAAAGGTGCAAAGAAGAATGGCGGACTGACGGTGGGGATACTCCCGAAAAGTAAGGCTGAGGCAAATGATTTTATAGAAGTTGCAATTCCAACAGGTCTTGATAACGCGAGAAACTATGTGCTCATTAATGGGGCAGATGCAGTGATAGGAATATGTGGAAGGTGGGGGACTTTAAATGAGATCTCTTATGCGTTAAGTATCGGAAAGCCCACAATTGTGATCAAAGGAACCGGAGGATGGGTGGATTTAGTCTCCGATCCTGAGATTGTGAAAGGATTTGCAAGAAAGCCGCTTGTTGCAAATTCTGCTAAAGAGGCTGTTGAGATGGCAATTGAGATGTGCGATTGATAACCCAACATTAAGGCTTTCATAGGCTACAATATTCTCTCTCCCTAAAAAAAACACAATCAATATCACCGAAACATACCTATGGTTTTATATATATTTGTAGCCTATATATAGGCTATATGGTAAATCAAGAACCACACGTGGAAATCGAGTTTACGTTTACGAACGTGAGAACTATCGTGATGAATTAGGTAAAGTAAAGCACAGAAACACCCGTTATCTAGGGATAGAAGTAACTTTGGAAGGTGAAACTAAAATAATCCCTCCAAAAAAGCGCCTAAAAGACTTTGAAATCATAAAATCAGTAGGATTTGGGGACATTTTCATCCTCTACTGTAAATCATCCT
>JAXHTJ010000002.1:0-57254 GCA_034190245.1 Halobacteriota archaeon
TTTCCTTCTGGATAAACCTGATCTTTTACTGATTCCAGACACCTCCCTATCACCACCTCCGAATTATATGTCGGTATTACAACACTTACAGATGGAGCAAACGTCATTGACCCTCCCCAACCGAAAAATCCTTTATATGACCAAAAACCTTCTTTGTCCCCTTCAAGATAAATTGCATGTCCTCAAAACTCCTTATCCCTGCAAATTTTCTGATAACATAAGATGGGTTGAAGAATAGCCTGTACATCTTTTGAGTGATCTCTTTTACATCTTCTTCATCAAGAGGGGTCTTCATCACCAACTTTCGCATATCATACTCATCCCAATCTTCGGTTACAAGAAGGCCATTTCTCTTACATTCTTCGAAGAGAGGAGTTCCCGGGTAGGGGATAACCATTGTTGCTTGTAAAGTGTCAGCATATCCCTTCTCAAAAAGATCTTTTGCCAGATCAAAAGTTTTGAATGCATCCTCTCTATCCTCCCACGGATAACCGAGCATTATTGTCAGATGTGGTTCCAAACCCGCCTGTTTTGCTTCTTTGGAAGAGTCTTTTATCTGGCATATCCTCAAGTTTTTATCTATCTTATCAAGAGTATCCTGACTTGCAGATTCGAGACCGAATAAAACCATCCTGAAACCGGCTCTTTTCATGAGTTCGTAGTCCGCAAAACTGCAAGCTCCAAAGCGCATGTTACAGCCAAAATCGATCTCTCTATCATATCCCCTTTCTATCATCAGTTCACAGAACTTTTTTAACCAGTTTCCCACTGGAAAAGTACCAGCATCATCGAATACGGTTTTAACGCCGTATTTTTCAATTAAAAAACCGATCTCATCGGCGAGGAGCTCCGGACTTCTATTCCTGCAGGTAGGGTAAAGCGTAGTCCAGCTACAGAAAGCGCAGCGGTGCCACCAGCAATCACGACCTGTCATGGTGTAAACACCCGGCACTCTTTTGAAGTTCCCATTCTTTTTTGAATACAACTCCCACCTGGTTAAATCACGATCGATGAAAGGCAGGGAATTTAAATCATGATCCAACTGGAATTTTCCCGTTTCCCTTATTTTCCCGTCCTCTCTATACCAAATTCCGCCCCCAAGCTTTTCTGCTCCTTCCAGCCATTTAACTAGATTCAACAAAAGAAAATCGTAATCCCCACCTGTCAAAACAAAATCAACCCGGGAGTTGTGAAATGATTCCTCGGGTAGAGCAGTAACATGATCTCCAACCAAGACTACTTTAGTTTCAGAACTAACCCGCTTGATATCTTCGGTTATCCTCCAATGTTTCTTTACAACAGGCGTCTTTGTTTCAATCATCACAAGGTCAGGTGATCTTCTCTCGAAGTCTTTAAGCCAGATCTCATAGCTCTTTTCTTCAGCAATTCCATCGTCCCAGATTATTTCATGGCCAGCTTGGTCGAGCAGAGTCGCAGCATAAGCAGGAACACAGGGGTAGATGTATGTGGGCTGGTTGAAGAATTGAAATTGCCTGTTCTGCGAGATTAAAGGAATGCCCTTCTGGCTTTCTATAGGTGGATAAGATATTGCAACCTTTATCTTACCAACTCCTTTTTGGATAGACCGATTAAAAAATAGATCCCATAGGTTAAATGTGTTAGTATGGTTCCGATCCATACCGGCAAGATCATTTTAACATCTCTTGTAAGAATTGCTGTAACAAAGGCTAGGATCAGGTAGATAGATAGGATACTCAAAAAGGGAATTCTTAGCACCGGAATAAAATAGGAGAATATGGCACCAAAGACAAGGAAAAGAATCAAAAGTGAGGGGGCAAAATAAGTTGGTCTGAGTGAAGTCTCAGGATACTTTTTAGCAAAGAATCCTCTGTGCATGCCAAATCGTGAAAGTTGCCTCAAATGGGGTAAAAACAGAGGCCTACGGTGGTGGTAAATTACGACATCGGGATCTTCGAGCATCTTTTTACCAAGCTTTTTTATCCCAAGGCACATGAGTGTATCTTCCCCTGGCCAATATTTCTCATCCCACTTGACCTCTTCAACCACGGATCTTCTTGCGATGAAATTGCAGGAATGGATATCATCCGAATTCCTGGCCTTTTTAACATCATATCTGCTCGAGAGTCCACCAACCATAAAAGAAGACAAGATATAACCTGAGGCCCTCTGCATCATGGAATCCTCTTTTGGAGTAATCCCAGGGCCCCCCATGGCCGCAACCTCAGGATCAGAAAAACATTTTATAGCATTATGAAGCCAATCGCTTCTTGGATATGCATCGTCATCGATGAAAGCGCAAAACACCCCTTTAGCCTGTTCTACTCCAATATTTCTCTTTTTGCCTGGAGTTTCAGGTCCCGTTGGGATAATTCTCACTCCTTCAATCTCTTTTATCGGATTGTCCGGGAGTAAAATGATCTCATAGTCTTGATAATCCTGATTTTTACAACCTTCAATGCACCTCCCAACATATCCATTATACTCTTTGAAAGGGATTATTATAGAAACCGAGCCATATTTCATCTAATCACTTTTGGTATTTTCTTGCCTTTAAAAAAATATCAAGTTATGGTTCTATCATAATACTTGGCAACTTTCAACCTATAGAAAACACCGCAAGTGTCTACGAACATGTGGTATATCTCATTCCAATCAACTTTGGAGTCAAAACTATGGTTCAGCTCAATGGGCGCTTCGGTAATGCTATATCCTTTGTGATGCGCATTCGCCATCAATTCTATATCATACGCATATTTTTTTACAACCATCTTCGGCATAACGTCTCCCAGAACGTTATATTTGAAGAGTTTCAGACCTACCTGGGTATCTCTGATACTAAGACCAAAGAGTATCCTGTTCAGTGTCTGATAACCCCTGCTCAGAACTCTCCTATCAAGCGGATAATCCACCTTGGATAGGGGATGCCTCTTTGAACCCACAACGACATCTGCACCACTTTTATTCATATATTCTACTAAAGTTTTGATCTGCTTTGGATGAAGATCCATATCGGCATCAATAAAGACAACCAGATCACCTGTTGCAAATCTAAACCCATACCTTATTGCGTTTCCCTTGCCCTGGTTCTCTGTGTAGCCAACGATCTTTATATTCTCCGATTTAAGTTTGGACACCTCAGTCAAAGTTTCATCTGTCGATCCATCATTGACGACGATGATTTCATGATTAATCTGGAGTTCATCGATCGATTTAACTATCTCCACCAGGTTTTCACATATTTTGTGCTCTTCATTGTACGCAGGCACGATAATCGAGAGTTTTTCACTTTTCAAACCATCTCCCCTAAGGCTCCCCTGCATCATAACCCTCTCTTCTTTATCTACTCTTAACATTATATACTTTAACTATATACACCCCTACATACCAAGTTTTCACCCACTCAAACCCTTATTTTTAGGGGTTAAACTGAAAAATAATCAACTTAATAATACTTAACAGTTTCCCTCAAAAATCCGTTCTTGAGGAAAAACTTTCAGCACCATTAGCATAAATACTATGAGTTATCGCCACTTCTAAATTCTTGCCCCAGCTTTCACTGAGTTGATATTGTCACTGAGAAGATAAAATATAGATAATTTACCCTCACAACTACACAATTAAAAGACAAGGGGTATCATGAAAACATATTCAAGCAACCTATTTATTAACCCTGAATTTTTAGGGTTAGATTTGGTTACAGGCTTCATAGTCAGTGAGAGTGGATCAGATTCATGTTCGTTGATCCCATTTTTATATGTAGCCCTAAATGTAGCCTCTTTTTGACCAGTTCCAGATACATTTTTCACTGTAAATTCTGCCGTACTTGATTCACCAGCTTTTAATGTACCAACGTAAACCTTTCTGACTTCAAATTTCACATCATCCGCATCCGAGATCACAGTGATGCTACTTGCATCACCAAGCCCTGTATTCGCAACTTCCATCTTGATCACGCTGCCATCTCCGACTGTGGAAGGTACGCTCAGCGGTATCAACTCCACGGTGCTGCTCACAATTAGTGGGATCTGATACCTGATCTCTTTACTCGCGGTGCCATCAACACCTTCGATCTCCGCATAAAACTTCACCATGTATATGCCCCCTTTGTCTGGTGCCACTATTTTAAAGCTCAGATCCAGCTCTTTTCCCGGTCCGATCACGCCAACTTTGCTATATTCGTTGTATACTTTGATGCTCTTATCACCGACGACATCATTGCCAGATATGTATGCCTTCTTCACATATGCATCCATTGTTAACGTTTTTGTTATATCGGCATCAACAATCGTCTTTCCTTTTCCCGATTGCCATCCACCCTCGTACCATTCGCTTCTTAAACCACGTTTCCATCCATCAATCGGATCCTCCTGTGTATTCTCAAGTCTCACCGTAAGGATCGCCTCATCCCCCGGCATCAGTGCATCGGGCGTTATCGTATAACCGGATACCATGACCTGAGGCTGTGGTACCTTTCCACCCTCAACCCAGGATATCGCATCTTCATAGCTTATCGTGTCTGCTGCTACCGGTATAACCATCATAAGTAGCATTGATATAGACAGCTGTGCTGTTATTTTTAATGCATTTATAGTCATATTTAACACCTCTAATAAGTAGAATAACGGATAAGTGTATATAAAGGTTTAGAAAAAATAGCAACTAATATTGAATTGAGCCAGTGTCTCAATTCTATCTTTTAAACTCACCATCTTTCAAGGAATCGCTCTAGTAGCGTCCTGCGCCTTATATAAGGTTTAAGTACAAGCGTTTTGCCTGCCAGTTCACAAGCTACTTCCATTGCCTTTGTCCGATCACCCAGATGATCCACAAGCCCCAACTCCTGGGCTTCTCTTCCTAAAAACGGTTTTCCGGAAGTCAGTTTCTTCAATGTCTCTTCATCTTCTATCTTTCTATTCGCCTTTATCTCGTTGACAAACTCTTTATTCACCGCCTCAAGATGCTCTTTGATAAATTCCTCACCCTCTTTTGACATCTTTTTAAAGGGGGAGCCGACATCTTTGAACTTTCCTGTTGAAAGTGATTTTACGTCGATTCCGATCTTCTCCAAAAGTTCTGACAGGTTAAAGTGTGTGGTTATGGTTCCGATAGATCCAACATCACTGAGAGGGTCTGCAATAATTTTATCACAGGCTGAAGCAATCCAGTATGCTCCGGATGTTCCATGCGCTTTTATCAAGGCAACCTTGGGCTTGTTTAACCTCTTAATAGCATCCCCTATCTGTTTACTTGCATAAGCCTCTCCACCAGGGGAATTTATCTCGAATATCACTGCTCCGGCTTTGCTCTTGTTTAATTCATCGATATAGTTGACGATATCATCGGAAAAGGCCACAGGTGTAAAAAAAGAGGAAAAAGGCATCCTTCTTCCAGGAACAATCGCACCTTGGATAGGCACAGTTACAGCAACTTCTTTTCTTAATTTCGTTTTTATCACCTTTTTTAAAAGATTTAAATTAAGATATTTATGTCATTTATAACATCTGTGTGGAATGAGATAAAGCTTATCACTGAAGTTTTGTCTTTCGAGCGAAAATTTCAAAGCGTGGTGAGAAGTCCCCTTTAGGGATGGTTATAAAACTTTGTATAAAGAAAGATACTGCTCGAAATATTCTGTTTCACTCTCTTCTCCTGTATAAATCTCGGAAGATATGCTCGGAAGCTTCGTTTTGTAATATGATGTATAAACATCAGAATATCCCTCCTTTTCCAGCTTACCCTCTAGTCCATCTCTTCCGTCAGTAATCAAAAATATTGTTGCTTCATTCGTGCTATCTGAAAGATTCCTTAAATCGGATATGTTTGTCAGATAATCTTCCTTCTTCAGACTGAGCACTTCAATATCCGGACCACCTGACCTTAAATACCAGCTCAGTTGTGGATCATATCTATTTGGCGTGAGGACAACTACATCCTTCAAGGTATCGGTTTTTGAGAGTATATAGGACGAAATATCTCCAGTACATGTATATCCAAAGTCTCCAGTATATGATAAGAACACATATGAGACTGGAATTATAAAAAGTATTACCAAAATAGACATCATTACACTCAATCTTCTCCGAGATTTTTTTTCTGATGCAAATGCATCTCTAAAACTAAAGATGCCTTTTGATGCCAGTATAGCAGATGGAACAGTCAGGGGGAGGATATAATATTCGTGGCTTGGCGGAGTTCCTACAAGTACAAATAAACCATATAAACATAGCCAGATAACAAGAATGTTCTTCAAGTCCCTCGACTTATAAATTTCATAAAATGCGAAAAGTAGAACCAATGGTGAAATTCCAACAAGCACACCTCCTAAAGTATTTTTCAAGTTTAAAAACGGTATCAATCTTTGCGTACCTACGCCATAAACAAGGTAACTTATTTCTAGTGTGTTTCCGTTTATCATATGATACATGACATAAGCTAAAATTGGAAGTAACCCTATCAAAATCGGTAATATACATCTTTTAATAATTCCAAATATCTCAGCTCTTTCAACTGCAAGAACTGCCCACGCCACAATGATTATTATTACCATAGCTGAAGGCTGTTTGGTAAATACAGCAAGTCCAAAGAAGATACCTGAAGGGATATAACTCTTATTGTGGTTATACGCGTATATGAAAGACGCTATAGAAGCAGTCATAAGTGCAGTCATTACCATATCTGTCTGAACTCTTCCTGAAAGGTGCACCACCCAGGGAATGAACAAAAATATAAGAGAGGCTAGAAGTCCAACATCCCTGTCATACAGCTCTTTTGCCAGAAGATATACGAAAGGAATGGTGAAAGTTGTCGCGAGGATGGAAGTAAGTCTTGCACTGATGTCTGAGATGCCAAAAATCTTGAAAGATGCAAATACAATCCATGAATAAAAAGGTGGAAGTGCCCAATTAATGATCCCTCCCCGCTCCTGAATCAGAAGCGAATGCTCAAAATAACCCTTGGCAATGAGCGAATAATGCCCTTCATTCCAACCATGATAGAATGGATAGGATGAGAGAGTGGCAAGGTAAAACCTCAATATAAAGAAAATAATACTGGTACATAGTAAAGCCAATTCAACCCTATATCTCTTTATTATATTTTCATTCTTCATCAAGTTTATTTTCTCTCCTTTGCAGCGTGAAAGAATGCCTGTTTGCCAAATATTTTTTGAATCGGCGGAAATCTTAGATATAGTTTCAGGAAAAATATCGACTTAGGTAATTTACTTTTCGTTGAGTAGGGTAAAAATTTCGGTTTACATTCAACAACTTCAAACCCGTTGATCTCTAAGACCTCGGACAAGCTTCTATCATCTAAGGGCGTTATATGGTCAAAGAACATCCAGTAATCCTTGAAACAAAACCTGATGTTGGGCTGTAAAATCAAGAATTTACCCCTCTTCCTTAAGACTCTATGAACTTCAGTAATCGTTTTAATGATATCTTCTCTGCTTAAGTGTTCAAAAAAATTGTTGGCAAATACCACATCGATACTTTCATCTTTTATTTGATTCATATCCACAGAACTTGTTGTAATCGCTTCAACATCATCCCCTGCAAATTTTTTAACGTCCGGATTTAGATCTATAGCAACTTTTTTGCTTGCTTGGATGTTATTTATGAATTCGCAGTATCCAGCACCAATTTCAAGTATGCATGCGTCTTCAGAGATATGTCTCTGAAAAAAACTAGAGCAAAGAACTTCATACATCTTTTGACGGAACTCGAAATCTTCACCAAATCTTCTATGGTATGTTTCTTGATACAGATCACTCATTTTCATCTTTATCTACACTCCCATCTCGCCTAAAAAACCATCTCGATGCAAACCCTATATGAATCGCTGATATTAACCCAAAGATATAGACTATAAGAGCCCTCGAAAAATGATCGACCAAGGCTATAGACATTCCAATATCCGAAGATATACCAAATAATGCAAGCATGGATGTAATCGAAGCTTCGTGAACCCCGATTCCTGCAGGTGTAACCGGAAGAGCCTGAACTATGAATGCAGTTACTCCCGAGACAGTAGCAAACAAGAAAGGTATTTTAAAATCAATTGCTTTTGCTGCAAAGAATATGCTTGATATATCAGACAGCCATATTGGTACTGAGAGAGCGAAACAAAGAGCTATCGCCGCATTGTTCTCGCGAATACCGTCCAGTCCTTCTTTTAATGAATGTATCGACTCTTCTATCGACGGGATCCGGTTCTTAAACACATTAATTATGTAATCATCGAAGAGATATATCATGAATAGGGCAAATACGAGTCCAAATGCAATTACAACAGAAAATATTTCAAGCAATAAAAATTGTTCTTGATGAAAAAGGATACCGGGTATTAACAAAAGTATTGCAAGCGCCACCATATCAAATGCCCGTTCCAGTACAATTGTTGACAGGCTCATACCGAGAGGCTTTCCTTCAGTTGTCTTCAGCGCTACACCTCTTGCGACGTCTCCAATTCTTGCCGGGAGCAGGTAATTGATCAACCAGCCAAACATGATGCATTTGAAGAGCACATCTCTTGGTGCAACATGCCCTGCGCTTCTCAGTATAACACTCCACCTCCAGGTTCTTAATATGAACGTTGAAAGAATTGCAGCACAACTGAAGAGAAACCAATGCAATGAAACGGTTCTCAAAATAGTGAAAACATCTGAGAATCCGGAAAATGTGAAGACGCCCACTAAGATCAGCAACCCAAGTACTATTGCAACCATCATACTTATCCAAGAACCCCTGACGACAGCATTTAACAGATCGCGCAACGCAACAAGATTTCCTAAGAAAAATAGCTTGAGCAACCTTTTACCATATACAACACCATTTTCTGATAGTTTCAACTTTGCATCTCCTGCTTCCCTGTCCTGCCAGGTTACAGGTACTTCTGCGCTTCCAAATCCTGAAATATGTGCTTTTATGGGTACTTCTACTGTTAAGTCAAACCCCTCCGCCTCCATGTTTTCAATACCAATCTCATCTAACACTTCCCTTTTGTATGCCTTGAATGCGTTTGTTACATCTTTATGAGGGAGTCCAAAGAGAAAACGAAATAGATTGTTAAAGATCCGATTGGCAATCATTTTTGCAGTGGGATAGCCAACAAGCGAACCACCCTCTATAAATCTTGAGCCGTAGGCAATATCATATCCTTCTTCAATCTTTTCCACAAGTTTTTGAATATCCTTCGGGTCGTCAGACAGATCGCCCATGAACGGGATTATTATCTCCCCTATAGCATGTTCAAAACCCGCTTTTATTGCATTTCCAAAACCTGGCGAGCTTGTCCTGTGAACAGGTTTAATCCGTGGATTCTCGCCTGCGAGGTGATCGATGATTGTAGGTGTGTTATCTGTGCTGTTATCATTCACCAGAACTATCTCATAGTCGCTTGTCTTCTCGTGACCTGATAAAACGGGAACCAATCCCTCAATTAACTTCTCGATATTCCCTTCTTCGTTATGCGCCGGTACAACGCAGGATATTTTTACCATTGTTATGACTATGTTAGTAAATTTTTGTTCTCTTCAACCCAGCTTACAAGTCTACTTACACCTTCTTTAGCGCTTACCTTTGGATTCCATCTCAATTCTTTCTGCGCTTTTGTTATATCGGATATGTAAACCTTCTGATCCGAGGGCCTCCAATCTCCATAACTGATCTTGGTTCTTTTACCTGTTAGCTCTTTTAGTATGTCGAGTAGTTCCAGAAGTGATAGTGTGTTTTCAGATCCACCCCCGGTGTTGAAGACTCCATGTTTTAATGTGCTATCAATAAACAGGTCATAGGCTCTTACCAGATCTTCTACATACAGGACATCCCTGACCTGCTTTCCATCACCATAAATTGTAACGGGCTTATCCGTAAGAGTAGCAATCGTAAACCAGGCAACCCAACCCTGATCCTCAACTCCGAATTGTCTTGTCCCATATATACAACTCATCCTGAATACACCGGTCTTTAGGCCATAAACATAGGCGTAATCTTGGGTGTAGATGTCGCATGATAGCTTCGACGAGCCGTATGGCGTATGCTCACAATTATCCACTGGTAGATCCTCAGGAACCCCTTTTATATAGTCCTCATCGGTAAACTTGTACCTCTTCTCGTCCGATGTAACCTGAATTTTATTGACATTGTCTCCGTACACTTTATTTGTGGAGCAATAGACCACACACGGGTTGTTTTTGCTCATTCTTGCTGCTTCGAGTACATTGAATGTCCCAATTGAATTTACCTCGAAGTCCGTTCTTGGGTCTTTTACAGATGTTGTCACCGCCGTCTGAGCCGCTGTATGTATGATCACATTAACGTCTTCAGCTGCCCCCTTCACCATCTCGGCATCTATAATACTGCCTTTTTTCAGTTCAATGTTCTTATACCCCTTGAGATGATTCCAGTTGAACATTGCATTTGACTTATCATAGTCCAGAAGCTCTGCACGTGACAGATTGTCAAGCACAACAACCTCGTCACCATTCTTTGCATAGTACTCTGCCACATGACTTCCAACGAAGCCTGCACCACCTGTTACGAGTATCTTCATTCTTCCACCAGCCCTTTTCTTAAGAGCTCTTTATGCGCATCATCAAACTTATCCTCTGCTTCCTCCCCTTTACCCCAATCTACAAGCTCTTTCATACCCTCTTCAAAGTTCACACCCGGCTCAAATCCGAGCTTACTTTTTATCTTGGAGATATCAGCGAAGCAGTGTCTTATATCTCCGGCCCTGAACTTGTTTGTTATCGTTGGCATAAGCTTCCCCTCTTTTCCATATAATTTTATAAGGGTATCCGAGATGTTTAAAATATTCACTGACATTCCGCTTCCGACATTGAAAAACTCATAATTAGCACTCGATTTTTCCATGGCCAGGATATTCGCTTTTACGATATCATGAACACTTAAGAAGTCTCTTGATTGTATCCCGTCCTCAAATATCAAGGGTGGGTTATTATTCTTTATTCTTGATGAGAAGATCGCACATACACCCGTATACGGATTGTTCAGTGATTGCCTTGGACCATAAACATTGAAATATCTTAAAGCGACAGTTGGAATTCCATACGCAATTCCGATACTGAGGCACATCTCTTCTTGGTCCCTTTTCGTTATCGCATAGATTGAGGTTGGTCGCAGAGGCTTATCTTCATTTGTTGCTTCTGGCTCCACTACCCTGCCGCAATTCGGGCACTTCATCTCCCATTCTCTTTCTTTGAGTTGTTTCTCACCCCTCAACTTCGGATAAACAACGCCGCAATCTTCGCAGTTATAGGATCCTTCCCCATAGATGCTCATGGAAGATGCCACAATCAGTTTTTTAATGCAGTGCTCCTCATTCACCAGGAAGTCCAGCAGTTTCGCCGTTGCATAGGTATTTGCACCTACGTAGTCTTCTATCTGATACATGCTCTGACCTACACCCACCGCCGAAGCCTCGTGAAAGACGATTTCCACACCTTCAAGGGCTTTTCTCAGTGAATTTTCATCCCTTACGTCTTTGAATATATATTTGGCCCCGTAATTCAGATAATCCGGCTTTCTTTTGTGAACCTGCGGTTCTAAATTGTCAAGAACCACGACTTCGTGATCTTTCGTCAGTTCGTCGACAATGTGTGACCCTATGAATCCTGCTCCACCTGTTACAAGTATCTTCATCTTCCCACCTCAAAGCTCTTTATCATCCTACTTAGCCCCTCTTCTATACTAATTTTTGGTCTCCACCCCAGAAGATCATTTGCCTTACCTATGTCAGGACACCTTCTTGGTGGATCGTCTTTGGGCAGATCGCTAAAAACAATCTCCGAATCGGAGTTTGTCAGATTCTTTATCATCTCTGCAAGCTCCAGGATTGTCATTTCATTGTCGTTTCCAATATTTACAACCTCACCTTTGAGGCCGTCAAAAGAGAGCAGCCTTATTATACCTTCCACCTCGTCTGCGACATAACAGAAACTTCTGGTCTGAGATCCATCTCCAAATACCGTAATTGGTTCGTTGTTCAGACATTGGTCGATAAATCGTGGAATCACCCTACCATAGATACCTTCTGCCCTCATTCTCGGTCCGTATGTGTTGAAGATTCTTACCATCCGGGTGTCCAGATCGTGCTGCAAATTATAGGCGATTACATAAGATTCCCCACACCGTTTCGCTTCATCGTAGCAGCTCCTCGGACCGATAGGATTCACATTTCCATTGTGACTCTCGGGGGTGGGTATCACCGTTGTTGAACCGTATATCTCCGATGTGGAAGTGTATAAAAATCTCGCACCATGCTTCTTTGCAATACCAAGGGAGACCCATATACCGAGTGTATTTGCCTTCAGGATCTGGATTGGATACTCCTCAAACTCGAATGGGGATGCCCTGCTTGCGAGGTGTAAAACCACATCTATCGGCTCATCGAAGAAGATTGGTTGCGAAATATCGTGCTCTATGAACTCGAAATTTTCATCATCTATCAAGTGAGCAATATTTACTTTTGCACCACTAGCGAGATTATCCAGGCATTTCACTTTTGCCTTCTGCTGAATTAAGAGATCGCAGATCCACGAGCCAAGAAAACCCGCCCCTCCTGTTACGAGTATCATCTTATCTTCAAAACTGATACCCCCAAGGTTTTTTATTATCTCTTCAATCTCTTTCTTCGTCATTTTTAGCCCCCTCATTTTACCATCGAATTGATGAAATCTCTGACTTCGGCGGCGAATCTATCATCCTTTAAGAAGAGTTCTATATTCGATTTTATCCAGTCGAGCTTGTTACCTATGTCGTATCTGCGCCCCCTGTAAATATATGCATACATCCTCTCTTTCTCGAGGCGCATCGCGTCCGTAATCTGGATCTCACCACCTTTACCTGGGGGTGTTTTTTCTATAGCATCGAATATGGCCGGTGTCAGAATATATCTACCGAGGATTCCCAGATTTGATGGTGCATCTTCCGGGGATGGTTTCTCGACCATATCCTCGATGAGATAGACGTCTTCTTCGATATTCTTCCCATCTATTATGCCATAGCTACTTATCATATCTTCAGGCACCTCCTCAACAGCGATAATGGATGTCTTGAACTCCTCGTACTTCTCAATCAATTCTTTAGTGCATTCGGGTATAGTGATAGTGTCTCCTAAAAGCAGCGCAAACGACTCATCTCCCACGAATCTCTTTGCATAATAAACAGCGTCTCCCAGTCCCCGTGGTTCTCGCTGTCGTATATAAAATATATTCACGCCACTCAACATCTCATCTATCTCATCCAGAAGTTTGTTTTTCACTTCATTCTTATCAAAAAAGTCCTCTATCGCCCTCTTCCCCTTCCCGGTGATTATCAGAATGTCCTCAATTCCAGAAGCTATCGCTTCTTCTACAACAAACTGGATTACTGGCTTGTCAACAACGGGCAGCATCTCCTTTGGCATCGACTTTGTAGCGGGAAGAAACCTCGTACCCAGTCCCGCTGCAGGTATTACGGCCTTTTTTATCATTCTCGGACACCGTACTTCTCTTTGATCTCTTCATTTATATGCTCTACTGCTTTTAAAAGCTCAGGATCTTTATACTTCTCAGAGAATGAGATGAGGGCCCTCAGATCCTTCGGCAGGCACTTTCCTCCGAATGCCATACCGTGGACCGTTCCATACTTACCGATTCGGGGATCCAGGGCAGCGATATCCGCCACTGTCTCGGAATCTATACCCAGCTCTTTACATATCAAAAATATCTCGTTCCAGTAGGATATTTTCGTTGCGAGCATGCAGTTACAAGCGTATTTTATCATCTCTGCTGTCTTTAAATCGGTCCTGAAGATCGGTTTATTGAGCGGCTTATAGATCTCCTCCAGAAGGTCCCCCGACCTCTTATCAAACTCACCGATGACTATCCGATCTTCGGTGAAGAGGTCTTTTTCGAAGTCGGAATCGTCACACCAGGTACTTGCGATCTCGGTTAAAAATTCGGGATTCATGCAGACTCCAAATTCACCGGCTTTCTTCCCGGAGTATTCCTCCAATACAGGGATTACCACATCCTCTGTTGTTTTCGGAATTACGGTGCTCTTAGTGACAACAAGGTGGTAACCATCTTTTTTTCCTATCTCCACCCCAACGTTTTTAGACGCTTCTCTGATGAAGCTCAGATCAATTTCACCGTCACTTGGTGTTGGTACACATAAAAAAGTGATATCAGAGTTTTCAATTGCGCGACCCAGGTCACCTGTAAAATTTGGCAGGTCTTTATCCACGACGTCATAAAAGATAGTCTCGTAACCCATCTTCATAAACCCTCTGCCAACGCCTTCACCCACAAAACCGCTTCCGATTATGCTTATCTTTTTCAAGTCATATCCCTTCCTTGGATTAATACTCACTTTACAAAACTTATGTATTTCCCCAGACCCCAATACTTAGGAATGAAAGTCACCCATCCCTGCATTAACACAGGAGGAGATGATTAATATTAAATGCTTTGATGAAAACTACTCAGATGAATTCATCAAAAAGTTTAAATGTAATAAAATGGAGAAATTCTTTGTCCTATTAATTTCAAGGTGGATGGTGATGGATGGGATGACTTCTGATGAGAGAGATAAAAAGAGAATTGTTAGCTTTTTTATCACATCAGTCATAGTTTTGGCTCTCGTTTTTTCAGGTCCTGCCGGTGCCGTTTTTGTCGGTGTTAACATTGTAAAACCTGCATACAATAGCTCGGTTGGGTTTATTAATTTTACAGTTTGGGTTGATATTGAAAATGGTGAGCGTTTGCCTATACAGAATTTGACGTTGGATATTTCGGGTCCGGATGATGAGAGTTGTAAGTTTTACCCAAATGGAAATAACATCTCTGGCTGTGACAATGTGAGTATAGCGCTCATTTCATCACTTGTAAATAGTACCGGTCAAAGATATGGTTATGACTGGAATAATGGAACGAATTACACTTTTACCTATGGATCGGGTTTTATTAATTATACATCCGGCAATGCAGAACTACGTTATAACGTCACCTGGAACCTTACAGCGGCCAATGTAAGTGATGGTAATTATAACGCGACACTATATGCCCATGCGGGTGATGGTGTGAATTCCCATATATATTCGTCAAATAATGTTACGAATTTTACAATTGATAGTGCAGCTCCAAAAATAACAAACGTCAAAGCAAGTGACATAACAACCAGTTCGGCAACGATAACCTGGGCAACAGCAAACGATGCATCAGACAGTGTTGTTGAGTATGGCAAAACAACGTCTTACGGATCAACTAAATCAAATACATCTATGGTCACATCTCACTCAATAAAGTTAACTGGATTATCTGCAAACACAAAATACCATTACAGGGTAAAATCATCAACCGATGTAGTAAGCAACTCGGCTGTTTCTTCTGATCGAACATTCACAACCAGTAAAGAAGATGATGGCCAAAACGGTGGTGGCCTAGGTGGTGGAGGCGGCGGTGGCGGTGCTTTCCCAACTTCATCGAATAACGTTCCAACAGACAACACCGGGAGATTGACATCTACAACCACTATACCAACCTCTGATGGGGGTGCAAAGCTTACACTTACTGAAGGGACAACGGCATTAGACTCAGATGGATCTCCATTGAAGTCAATTAGTATTACTCCTATGTCTGTGGGTGGAACGATAGCCTCATTTAATATTGGACCGGAAGGGGCAACTTTCAAACCATCGATAACACTCACTGTTAATTATGATCCAGAGGACGTACCAGAGGGAAAAGTTGTAGTCATAAAGATGTACGACGGAACAAAATGGACCTCACTTGAGACCACGGTTGATACCGAGGCTAGCACTGCAACCGTAAAGATAGGTCATTTCACATACTTCGCATTATTCTTAGAAGAATCATCAATCATACATACAATCTTACCACCTGTAATACCTATCACATCAGCTGCAACCCCAACACAATCTCCTATAGCAACCATAATAACGCCAACACCTACACCCTTAAATTGGGGAAGTGTCATTGCTAGAACTATCCTGCTGGCGATAATCGGTCTTGCTGCATACTACTATGTATCGAACAGGAACGGAAGTAACAGACTATAATGAATGATTTTAGTCTTCCTTTTAATTTCTCATCGACTGAAAACCCACCTTTTTACCACAATCCTTTTGTCATAATATGGATAATAGTAAGTTTGGGGATCAGTTGATGGATAGTATTATCAGACTGTTGCTTTTATGGATTTTGGCAACTCTGGGGCTCACGGTAATAGGTTGGTTTGGCGGAAACAGACTTGGCTTCGGGTTTTATGGTCCAGTTATAATGTTAGAGTTTGTCACCATTATTACAATGTTCATCTATTTTTCCAGCGATAAGGTATTGTTGCGCTGGTATCGTGCGAAGCAGATGCCTCAGGAGCATAACTCGTACAAGATCGTTGATGAACTGGCAAGAAAGATAGATATCCCCACTCCAAAGCTTTTTGTGGCCGAGATGTCGATTCCGACAATATTTGCCGTTGGAAGAAATTCAAGACATGCATCAATTGTTTTGACAAGTTCACTCATCGATCTGCTGGATGAAGAGGAGCTGGGTGCAGTTGTGGCGCATGAGATGTACCATATCGATCGTGGGGACACTTTTGTAAGTACTGTTGTTGCGGCAGTTGCCGGTATACCTACCATCTTAATAAATTCTACTTCAGTCTTCTTTGGTTTCTTTGTTGCCACATTAGTCGCCCCGCCCGCAGCCCTTGTCATAAAACTGACAATGCCCCTGTCAAGAGAACATTTTGCAGATTTAAAGAGCGTAGATATTTTTGGAAAAGCGGAGAAATTGAGCAGTGCTCTGTATAAGATTCAAGAGAGGTTAGATTCTAACAACTACAAGGTCAATCCATCGCATGTTCATCTATTCATATTGAACCCACTTCATTATAACAGGCTGAAGTTACTCGGGCTCGAGTTACCGACATATAACAGGTTATTCAACACTCACCCACCGATCAATGAGCGTTTGAATATGCTAAAGTCTTTTTAGGCCGCACTTAAAGCCTTCTTTAGAAGCTCTTTTTGCTCTGTTGTGAGTTTTCTTGGCGTCTCGATTATGACCTGAACATGCTGATCGCCGCGTCCTTTACCATTCAATCTTGGCATACCTTTATCTTTTAAGCGGAAACGAGTATGGGTCTGAGTCCCCGCCGGTATCTTGATCTTGGCCATCTTACCATCTATCGTCGGAACGCTTATTTCGCCACCCAGAGTTGCTTGAAGAAAGCTTATCTGTGATTTCATATGCAGGTTGCTGCTTCTCCTATCGAAGATCTCATGTGGTAGAACATTGAGGACAACACGCATATCGCCTGCATTTCCACCGCTGTCAGAAGGCATCCCACCTCCGGGAATCTTGATCTCATAACCGGTTTCCACACCTTTCTTAATCTTGATCTTCGTTTTTGTGTTCTTCTGCGTCGTGCCGCTTCCACCACAGGCAGGGCAGGGGCTTATAAGTCCTGAACCTCCACACGTAGGGCAAACGCCAGATGTCATAATACGGGCACCTCCTCTGCTCTGAACGACTCTGACACTACCTGATCCTTTACAGTTCGGACATGCCTTGGAAGGGGATCCGGCACCAACACCGGTACCGTTACAGGCTGTACATCTCCTTGACATCGGCACTTCAATGATCTTCTCACCGCCTGAAAATGCATCTTCGAGTGTGATATCCACATTTACGCGAACGTCAGTCCCCTTTCTTGCTCTTTGTGACTGACTGCTAAAAAGTGTGTCAAATGATGACCCGGAAGCCCTCCTGCCGCCGAATAAGCTCTCGAATAGATCACTTCCGAATATATCTTCCACATCGCCATAATGGGTGAAGTTGTTCCAGCTGAACCCCTGCGACCCAAATGCCTCTTCCGCAGCACTTTGTCCAAATCTGTCGTACTTTTCCCTCTTCTCTTTATCAATTAAAACTTCGTAAGCCTCTGATATCCCCTTGAACTTCTCCTCAGCCTCTTTTTTATCACCCTTGTACGTGTCTGGATGATACTGTTTGGCAAGTTTTCTGAAGGCCTTTTTTATCTCATCTTCAGTTGCGCTTTTACTCACGCCGAGTACATCATAATAGTCCTGCTCTGCCATCGCTAAGCCCTACTTATATCTTTCAAATGTGCAAACGACCGAAAGTGCCCTGATTGCACGCTCTATGGAGCTGTAAACCGGGAATTTATTCATCTCTAACTCCTCTGTGACTCCCTCGACCATATTTTTATTCCCGATTGCAGATATTACCAAAGGTTTATTCTGATTAATTCCGGATAACCTTTTCGTATCCAGAATCGGAATCCCCGCCATCAGTCCGACAACAAGAACCAGGGCATCTACATTATCATCTTCAATAACGGCTTCTATTGCCACGTTGAGTGCTTCAAGCCCTGAGACTTCCATAGCGGGCCATAGGTCGATCGGATTCGTTAAAACGTGCCACTCTGGGTTGATCTCACCTAACCTATCCATCGTCTCCATGGAGAGTTCGGCAAGCTTCAGCCCATTCTCTTGAACACAGTCAGCACCAATAACACAACCCGCACCCGTGATACTGATTATGGCGACCCTATCTCCTCTTGCGATCGGTAAGAACGAGAAAGCCTTCACAAAGTCCATCATCTCTTCGAATCCGTTCACTCTTAATATACCTGATTGTTTGCAGACCGCATCAAATAAATGATCACTTCCCGATAAAGAACTAGTATGTGATTTTGCAGCTCTTGCTCCGGCGTCAGTCTTACCCGATTTGAATACGATTATGGGCTTATCTTTTGAGATCTCTTTTGAGACTTCAAGAAACCTTCTGCCGTCCTTCAGCCCTTCGAGATAGATTCCGATCACATCAGTTTTTGGATCTTCTGCGAGATACTCAAGCGCTAAAGCGTCATCTACGTCGCATTTGTTCCCCAGGCCAAAGACCTTACTGATGCCGAAGTACTGTGATGTCACGATGTGATCGAGCATCATTCCGGCAAAGACTCCGGTCTGTACTATAAAAGAGGCGTTTCCGGGTCTAAGGCGGTTTAATCGTACAAAGGTCGTTGTGAAGTTGTTGTAAGCGTTGACTATGCCAGTGGTGTTCGGACCAACGATCCGTATACCTGCATCTCTTGCAATTGCGATTATCTCTTCCTCCAGCTCATCGTTCCCCTCTTCTGAGAAACCGGATGATATCAAGACCACCGATTTGACACCGTTTGTGGCGCAACCGGCCATAACTTCCGGCACAGCCTTCGCAGGTACAGCTATAACGGCAAGATCAACTCTTTCTATCTCCTCAATGCTCGGATACGTCTTAAGCCCCAGGATCTCATCTGCACCAGGATTTATGGGAAATAACTTACCTTCGAAACCGAGACCGAGTAGATTCTTTACTATCGTATTTCCAGATTTGCCTTCTGATCTTGATGCCCCAATTATCGCAACACTATCCGGCTCTATAAAACTCTTAATCTCTGAAAAGTTGTCCACTGCGTTCATTCCTTTCAATATAGTTGATATTTACGCTCTATGAATCCCTTCCAGATATCTGGCATCTGAGACATAACTTCTTCGACGATTGATTCTACATCTTTCGTAACCGAAGAGAAGTTATCCTCTGCATATATCTCCAGGTTTATTCCCTTGGGATCTGTGATCGGCGAGCCGATTTCGCTTACAAGATAGCACGACGCTTGCTCAATTCCAGGTTCGTTCTTGACCAGTGTATCAACTATCTTCTGTGCGGCCACGTTGTAGGTCTTACCGACGTGGCTCAGAGGATTCTTTCCGGCAGCGGCTTCAAGTGTCATTGGCCTGTAAGGAGTGATCAGTCCACTCGTTCTGTTTCCTCTTCCAACCTGCCCATCATCACCATGTTCTGCGCTTGTTCCGGTGACAGTCAGGTAGTATATGTCACTTGCAGAATCATCTGCGTTATTTACATCTACCGAGACCTCTTTGTCGGTTATCCCCTTTCCCACACCAAGCACCATCTCTTCGATCTTCGCTTTCACATCATTATAATCATCTGCGCTTTGCACTTCGCTTGCAATGATTGCGCATGCAATAATGAACTGTAGATTATCCTTTCGGCGAACTCCCATCACTTTAATATCCTCACCTATTGCCGGATATTTATCCTTTGTCTCCTTCGCATTCAGTATCCTCTCAGATTCATATGAGATGCGTTCAGTCTCGGTCATTGGAGCAAATGCCACACCTATAGATGTGTCGTTCGCCCTTGCGACTTCTATATTCTCGTCAAAATTACCCACCAGATCTGTGCTGCCGGCCCTGATCTTGTAGTCAACAATAATATCGCTTGCTACATCCAGAAACCGAAGATCCTCATGGAGCCACTCCTTGGTGTGTTTAACAGCAAATTTACCTATTGGGACCTGGTTTTCGGAAGCCTCATCAATCACTCCAACCGCCCTTCCCACGAGCAACAGGTAGATCGGCTCTACTACTTCGCCTCCTCCAAATCTTGTATTCGACTGCCCTCCAACAAGAACACACTTGTCAACGTTGTGATGCAATATCCGCCCATATGTCTCCACATAATATTCACTCAGCTTTATACTGAGTTCTTCTGAGGCTTTGTCACAGATAGTATCCGGGTGTCCTTTCCCCTTCCTCTCCACGATCTCCATCGGCAGTTTCCTGACAGGGATGCCAGCACCTTTGTTAATCTCAAGATTCATTTTATCATTCTCCACTTATCTCGCATCGATATAACTACTTTTCGATCAAATACAAAATAGGCCAATCAACCTGCTCTCTGAAATCTCCGCCCTATGATTATACAGCAGGTCATCTGTCTGAGTAGAGCGTTATCTCATAAAAAGGCTCTTCGATCTCCTCAAGTGATTTTATCGCCGTTATCTTGGTGATATTCTCATCATCTTCTATCATGGCAAACGTCTTTGGATGAATATCACAATATTCAGGCTCTTCAAACATAGCGTCAATTTTATGGTTCGGATTTTCAATGCTTTTGTACGAGCTCAAGCCATCACATATTCCTTTGACGAAGTTGTCGAGATCTCCTGCCGAGTTACAGTCTTTAGGAAGATGTACCTTTACGGACAGTTCTATATTCTCCGATAGTAGCTCTGAATCACCCAATGCCTCGAAAGCCCTCTTACGAAGCTCTATGAGGTTGAAGGCCTCAGTCGAGTCATTCCACATCGATCCTTTCCTGGCATTTTTTGGGGGTGTTCCCTTAACAGTGAACACGTACTCTCTTTTTGGCATATCCTTAAGTTTTCAGTTCTCTTCAAACCCTATCCATTTTACGATTTTAGCCATGTCGGGATCCTTTCTTTTAAATTTTATTGCATTACCCTTACCATCAGGAATTCCGAGTGGTATCCCGGCGATCAGGTCACTATCCTCCGGGAGTTCGAATCCTTTGATAATCTTATTTTTATTGAGTATCGGCATCATCATCCAGCAGGCTCCCAAACCTTCGGCATGTGCTGCCAGGAGAAGATTCTGGATTGCAGCCGAAACGCTCTCGATATTCATCTTTTTAAAAGTTTTGTTGAACTTACAGTAAGCTATTATGACAACAGGAGCATTGCAGATCTTAGATCCCATAACTTTGGCGTATTTATCACCTGTTATAACTACAAAGCGCCACATCTGCATATTTTCCCCTGAAGGGGCCCAGTTTGCAGCATCAAGTATCCTCTTTATCACATCTTTGGGAATCGGATCCGATTTAAACTTCCTGATGCTTCTTCGATTATAGATTGCTTCGTATAGATCCACTCTTTCACCTCTGGTATTTCCTACTTTATATTATCACAATTAAATGTATCTATTTCTCTTCAGATAATCTATGGCCTCAACGGCTCCCTTACCAAAATGATTCTCGGTCACGTACTCGGAGACATCAGAGAGGCTCTCTTCCCCGATACCTATGCCAATACCTGCGCACTTCAGCATCTCAAAATCGTTTTCGCCATCACCTATTGCGGCAATATCCTCCAGGGGGCTACAGGTGAGCTTCGAGATGAACTCCAGAGCGCTCCCTTTGTTGACGTTCTTATCCATAACATGGATGGCAAATTTTGAATCGACGAGACAGACACCAGATTCATCATAAAGCTCTCTTCTCAATACATCTATGTCCATATCCCTGAAGATGGCTATCTCAGTCTTGCGAAGGTCCGATCTCTTCACCTTTCTGAGGTTGTACTTCGCTGACAATCGATCAAAGAATCTTTCGACCTTCTCAAAATCGCTCAGATTGTAAACCTCGTCGTTCACCTCCACAATTCCGCCATTTTCGGCTATTAGCGGACCTGAAGTACCTATCATAATAGAAGCTGCGTTCATGAAGCAGAGGATGTTTCCCGATGCTAAAATCACCGGAATACCCTTCTCTTCCAGACCTCTTAACCTCTGAACTACTTCAAGATCCAACCTGCGACTTTTATCCGTAATAGTTCCATCGATGTCTATTGCAAGAGCCTTGATCTTAAACACGAGATCTTTTATGGTACGAGCCGTTATAAATGTTACAATATGGGTGAGTTTTCTGATAGAACCAGTGTAGATGATGCACTTACTATTATACTTAGCAAGGCAAAAACAGCTGAAGAGAAGTTATCATTTGAGAAGTGTCTGGGGATGGTTCTTGCAGAGGATGTGGTTTCTGGAGTTGACCTGCCTCCTTTTGACAGGGCTGCGATGGACGGGTACGCAATAAGGGGGGAAGACAGTTTTGGGGCTTCTCAGACAAATCCTTTACGCCTCAGGATAATAGGTGAATCCAGAATCGGGGAGTTTTCAGATGCAGATGTTGGAGAGTTTGAAGCTGTTAGAATCGCAACCGGCGCACCGATACCTCCCGGTAGTAATGCCGTGATGATGGTCGAATACACAAGAGAGCTGGATGGTATTGTCGAGGTCTTTAAACCTGTTACACCGGGAAGGAATGTCTCTTCAAGAGGCGAGGATATCCGCACCGGCGATCTTGTACTCAAGAGGGGCAGGATGCTCAAACCCCATGATATTGGAGTTCTGGCTGCACTGGGAAAGTCCGAGGTAAAAGTATTTAAGAAACCTGATGTGGCCATAATCTCCACAGGGGATGAACTGATTGAGGTCGGAGAGGATATACCGGGAAAGATAGTCGATGTGAACAGCTACACCTTAAAGGCGATGACTTCCTCTTTTGGCGTTCCAACTAGACTTAAAATCGTAAAAGACGATCCTGAACTGCTCAAAGAGACTATAAGCAGTTGTCTTACCTATGACTTAATACTGATAAGTGGTGGAACTTCCGTTGGGAAAAAGGACTTTTTACCGATGATATTAAAAGAGATGGGAGAGATTCTATTTCATGGTGTATCTATGCGACCAGGACAGCCGACAGGATTTGGAATGGTATATAAGACACCGATATTCATGCTTCCGGGGTTTCCTGTGGCAGCTATGGTTGCATTTGAGATCCTGGTCAGGCCATTTTTACAGAAGAGCATGGGATTGAGCGTTAGTAGTCCCTATCCACATATCACAGCCACGTTGAGAAGAAAGATAGCCTCCGAGATAGGGAGAAGAGACTTTGTCCGGGTAGGAATAAAGCGTGAAGGTGAGAAGACCTCTGTTGAACCAATAACTTCGAGTGGTTCCGGAATATTGTCCAGTATGGTCGAAGCAGATGGTTTTTTGATAGTTCCTGAGAGCAGGGAAGGTTTTGAAGAAGGAGAGGAAGTCTGTGTCAGTCTCTATTTATGAGAGTGACAACCTCCAAAGACCCTCTAACCTGCAAAGAATCCCAATATCCGCTTGTTCTTGTTTTCTGAGTCCACCGACTCAGCAACCATCTGGTGTAGTTCCATTATCTCATTTAAAAGCCTAATTTTCATCTCGTATTCCTCACTCATATAAATCACTCCATGTTTACATCATCAGTCTATTTTTGTGATGTTACCTCTAGACATACCTGATTCCATGACCAGATATATAAAATTTTTGGCCACAATTTCCTGTCAGTGAAGAGTCAGGCCGAGACTTCGAGCTTCGCATAGTCATGGAAGCTGTTTTCGCTAGCAGAGGCATCCAGAATCAAGAATGCAAGCTGATCATTACCGTTTATATAGCTGTCAATTCCACTTGTAGCACTCCACTCAAGCAGGAAGTCTGCATTTCCTGAGTCAGAATCCTTGTAGCCGGTTTCACCACCATCCCAGTTATTCGTATCATAATTGAAGACATAAAGCCTTAGAGTGTGTGATCCATCACCGTATCCTTCCCATGTAAACGAGAGCTCATCAATGGATGAAACACTCTCATCGATCCAGAAGTGGATTATCATTGTGCTCTCATCACCTCCGCTTTCATCGGGATTGATGTATCTGTTGGAGTCAGAATCTCCGCCAGTCGCATCCGAGTAGCTCAACCTTGTGTAAGCATCAGCCGCTACATCACTCACTTCTGTGTCACATTCCGATGGAAGCGTTGCCAGTGTGCCACCCTCTCCATTTAGGTCGTTCCAGTTATCCGAGTAGGTGCCGTATGCTCTGAAGTATGATCTTCCGTCAGTTGCATCGTAAGTTCTCGTCGTAGGTGGTTCTGGTGCGGTAGTCGCAGTGTGACTTACAGGTGTGCCGTTTATATTCCCGGTGGCATCTACGGTACGTGTAGAGATTGTGTGGCTCTCACTTGCGCTAAATCCGGATGCGTTGTAACTGGGTGAAGATGTGTTGGTCTTCCACACAGAGTCTATATAGACCATAACATGGCTGAAATCACTATCATTTGGATTTGTCCAGACCCAATTGATGTATGTTTGAGCGTACGTGTTGTTGGAAAGCCCTGTTACACTTGCAGGAGGTGTTGTATCAGGTCCTGGAGTTGGTGTGGGTGTAGGTGTAACTGTGGCCGTTGAAGATGTACCTCTTGAGAATGATATCTCCGATCCCTTCACAAGAATGTCTACGGCTAAATTTGAGGTATAGTTGACGGTCACATTGTTACCATCAATTGAGAATGTGATGTTTTCTACATGAGAGAGTGAGTTGTTCCATAACTCTGGATATGAGGTATAGATCGTGAGACTGAGATTTGTTGCTTCAACAGAAGTGGACGTGCCCTCGATATATTTTGCTACCAGCGTCCTGGGATCTGGCGATCCAAATGTACTTTCTGTTGCGTTGGTCCAGATTATATTTACGCCATCTCCACTCACCATTGACTGAGGCATTTCTGTATACGAGTAATTGTCCCATGAGTAGTTCTGTATCGAGAGCCCATGCTCATAAACAAGCGTAGGAGAGTTATGGAAGTAAAAATAATTTGGGGAGAATGATATGGTGCTGGTGGTGTAATTGAAGCTCACGTTACTCTCTATCACATTCTTAATCGTCAGATCGTCAAAATATATCCGTCCTGTGGAGGGGGCTGCGTCATTATCCTGAATATAAACGATCCGATCTACCGATTCATAACTCCCCCACTTGCTGTTCCAGTCGGCACCGATAGGAAATTCGTATTGATGCCAGTTGCTATCGATTGAGTACATATCCTGATAAGGACTATTTATCCAGTTTGTATCTGTGAGATTCTCCTGGGTTCCCCATAACCTGTAGAGAAGAGAATGTCTGGAGGAACCAGTTCCATATGCAACTCCGATCGCCTGTATCTCTGCTTCAGTATCTCCCCTGATCCACACTGACATAGTGGTGTTTGCAGTGAGTGTAAATGGTGTAAATGCTTGCTCTTGCCAATCGTTTCCTGAAATGGTGAGCGCATACGTTCCATTGTACGCCGTCGTGCCAACAGAGACATTAGTGGGTGATGAATGCTGCGTGCTCCCATTTACGCCATTGTATGAAACGAGCACAACATTACCGGGAGTTTCATAGTCCTCGTCAAACATGGTTGTACTTGTTTGGGTTGTATAATCTACACGTATCCATCTATCATTTTTAAGAGATAGCTCCCCTGCACTGCTTTGAGTCGGGTTTCTGAATACCACTCTACTCGGATATGAAGCTCCCATATGTATGACAGTTGCTTTAGGAAAATCGTTAACAACAGAATCCTCTATATTGGTTTTAAGTTTCAAGAAGTCATCGTATACCTCCACAAGATGGTCACTTTCAACCTTCCTATTCCACTCCGGCACCTGATACGTCTGAACAAGTCCAAGAAAGATGACGGCTATCGCTAAAAGAAGTATTGCACCGATAAGCTCCGATACGGCATCATCATCTTTTAATAGATTTTTCATCTTTTAACCTATGACAAAATTGAATACAACATAAGCTATGGCAACCATTATCACCGAGTGTTTTATTCCTGCATATCCGCTACCCTCTCCCATCTCACCGGCGATGAGTCCGGAGAAGAATCCCTGTATCACGGCTGCATGGAAGAAGAGTCGGTTGTATAATTCAACATCAAAGCTCTGCTCCGGGATTTTAAAATTACTCGTCATCTCAGGATCGTCGGGTAAGATGGTTAAAAATGATGACGAGAGGATATATAGTATAACCAAAAAGACTATAAACGATATATATATCAGTATCATATAAGTGGACATATCAGCCGATCTTGCTCGCTTGAGCCTCTCACCAATTTCGGAATCTTTAGCAGCGATGCTAAGTACTTCTCTTATATTTCCAGTCGCCTCACTTGCCCTTGTGATAAGAGTTATTGTCCGTGAGATGGCAGTCGTTTTTACACGCCTCTCAAATTTAACGAGTGATTCGGTAGTTCCTCTCCCCCAAGAAATATCTTTCCAGATTATCTTTATCTCAGAGCTCAGGATACCCAAATTTGAGTCTGCCAGCATTCCAATGGCCCTTGAAAGGGTTATACCGGCTTCATTGGTACTGGCAAGCCTCTTTAAGAAGTTTGGTATCGCACTCTCTATCTTTCTTATCTTCATCCTCCGCATCTCGTAAAATAATGTAAATGGTGCGAGTAGTATGAGAATCGTAATTACGATGGGGCCATCCAGAATATCGATTATTCCAGTACCTGTTGAAAAAGCAATACCCGAAGCTGGTCTTGAGACTGAATCAAGTGCAAAGGCAGGTGATCGAGTTAGAACCACGAAGACTAAATATAATATTGAGACTGGTGCGCTGAAGAAGATACTATGTGACGGTTTCTCGTAGAAATGCTTGAATGGGTCTTTCAGCATTTTTTCCATCCTTGCCCTCTTATCCACCATCATCAGCTCTTTGAACAATGCATCATCATACTCTGATCGCAAACTCGTCTCCAATACATCATCATATTCATCAAGTTCTTTTGACCTGACGTATGTATGAGCAGATCCTTCCTTGTCGGATATCGAGATGATGCTTAACAGAATAATGAACATAACCGAGCCTACCGGAACCAGTATATATATGATCATCTCGATCGTCCTTGAAGATCCGGAGCCTGCTATCCCCATCACTATGAGAATAGTTATCATAAACAAAGGACCTGCAACAAATGCGGTGACGTAGCTCTCCGCAACCATCCCAAGCGTATCAAGATAGCTCTTCTGTTCTTCTAAAGCATCGCTTTGATACTGCTCAGATTTGCTTGCAAAATAGGCTGTGATATCTCCACCGCTATCTATCACTGTGATCAGGCTGTCGATGAAATCCTTGAATTTTCCCGATGGAGTTCTCTCGCCTGCGTTATAAAGTGCATTCATCACATCCATACCAAAGAAAGTCATATCCCTTACGATGAACTCCACCTCTTCTGCCGCATCCATAAATATATGGGTATGCTCACTGAGTGATTTGAAGATATCAATGATGTTCATGCCGCCTTTACTCATTGCATGCATATAAGCGACAGAGTAAGGTAGTGATGCATCGATTCCTGTTCTTCTCACTGATGCTTTAAAGGATGGATACCACATAAGTAAGCGGTAAGTGAAGAAACTGAGTATTATCGGGAGTGACAGCGCCATTATCAACAAAAATATCCCCTTATGTGAAAGTGCAAAGTAGAATAGGCATCCACCAGCAACACCTCCGACAACGGCGATAAGAAAGGTATAAAAATAAACATAAGAGACATAAGTCTCGACAGTTTTTGGTATATGCGCCTGTCTAAGACTGGCCTTCAGTCCTGAGTACCGTTCTCTTCTCTCTTCAGCCCATCTACCGAATAATTTGATCGCAGGCGCATCAATTCTTTGAAGGACATTCTCATCAGACAAGCCCTTCCTCTTAGCTTTATCATCAATCTTTTCAGAGAACTTGTCATCATCCAGACCATCTAAAAAGTTGGCTCCCTTACCAGTTATTTTCAGCTCACTCACTTATACATACCATCCCTTCAATTTCTTCTAAAACCGCATCTGGGTTAGTGAAGTATGATTGAACGACGCTCGAGAAATCTTTGTAGTTTCTGATCTCTCTCTCAACCATATATTCCAGAATTTTGTGCCTGTTCAGAAGCTCCATATCCAGTTCATCCCAGCTCCATCCCCTCTGCTCCATGATATCTCTTAGAATGTATGACTCACTAGGTCTTTCGTAAGTATCCGAGACCGGGTCCCACCGGAATACCTCATTGATTCTAATATCGTCGCTTCCTGGTTCAAATCCGAGAAACTCAACTATTGATTGAGCACGCCTGACACGTTTTCCCCCCACATATGTCATTATCTGAATTGACATAAGATTCAACGACTGGAGCATGGCTCTTGGAACGTTGATCGGATCGTTCTCCAGGCGACTTATCGCCTCCTCAACACTTCCGGCGTGCATCGTTGAATAGGTGGTGTGTCCTGTCGACATAGCCTGAAACAACGTGAGTGCTTCACTGCCTCGCACCTCACCAACGATCATGTACTCCGGACGTTGCCTCAATGCCTGACGGAGTAGTTCGTACATACCGATTTCGCCTTCACCACCCTTCGCAAACGATTCTCTTGTAATGCTTGCGATCCAATTCTCGTGATGTAACGTAAGTTCATGTGTATCCTCTATTGTTACGATCTTTGACATCGGCGGTATGAAGAGTGATACTGCATTGAGACTCGACGTTTTACCCGAAGCCGTTCCACCGACAAATATGAGGCTCCTGTTGTTCTCTATTGCAAGCCACAGGTAAGCAATCGCTTCCAGAGGAAATGTATTGAAATCGATTAGATCGACCGGAGTGAACGGCTCTTCCCTGAATTTTCTGATCGTGAAAGATCCACCGCGAAGTGTAACCTCCCTTCCAAGGGATGCCTGTAGCCTGGAGCCATCCGGCATCGTGGCATTCACGAGCGGATTACCAATCGATATGTGCTTGCCACTCTGTTGAGCAATATTTATTATAAAGGAGTCGAGGTGCTTCTCGCTGAAGACTATATTTGTCTTGATGTTCTGGTATCTTCTGTGGTACAAAAATATGGGTACATCAGTTCCATCACAGGATATATCTTCTATAAATGGATCCCTTATCAGTGCATCTATCCTCTTAAATCCGATATAATTCCTCTGTATGTAGTACAACAATTTATAGAGTGATTCCGGTGCCAGACGTAGTCTGAAGTTACCAACGATCTCAAGCACCTTCTGCGTAAGAAGACTCTTTTTGTTCTCATCTTTTTCCAGTGTCAGAACGTCCAGTAGATCTTCATATATCCTCTCAAGCAGCGTCTTCTCAAATGATGTTAGCTTCGGCTCAGCAACATAGTACAGATACTCCTTCTTATTCTCGTTGTACAGGATCACGATGAATGCATAGGGTTCGTTGACCCAATACTGTTCTACTTCGGTGTAGCCCTCCAATCCATCAAAAACCGTCAGTTTACCGTCCTCTTCTGGATTATAGGGTGGCAGATAAAACTCTTTTTCAACTCTTCGGGGCATTAGATGGTAATTTTATTGAACTAATATATATACTACATGGCCATAAATCACGTATATTTATGGGCATAAGGTTAATTATACTTACCATTCTTAGTACAACTTTGGTGATCGAATTTATATTACATAGGACCCCAACCGGGATTGATTCACTTGATTCTGTCATAGGGGGTGGGTTCCCATCGGGATCACTTGTGTTGCTTTTAGGAGATGCCGGTGCTGGTAATTTCGAATTTGCATACACATCTGCAATCATGATATCCAATCTAAAACGCAAGAACAATGGGCATTCAGAAGACGATGAACTGAAAATTCCCGAAAAAGTCTGCTATATCTCATTCACAAAGTCAGAAGCAGATATAATGGGGGAGCTCACACGTATCTTCAATCCCCAGGATGTCGATATTCTATTAAAAAATTTGTCTTTTAAGGATTTATCCACCATCTATCACCATCACTCCATCACACCACCTACATGGATATCGGAGCCGGAGAAGCAGACCCTGACTTCTATTAAAGGTAACAATCTCGGTCTTCTGGAAGAACTTATAACATATTTAAATTCGAATGCCGCAAACAGCCTTGTGATTCTTGATTCACTAACAAACCTCGTCAGGGCCTCTTACAGCTCGATAGAATGGCAGGACCTGATATCATTTTTTGAGGGTCTTCAGAGGGTTTCCAAGAGATGGGATGGAGTTATTTATGCAATCCTCGGTGCAAAGATACTCGATGAGAATAAAGAGTCTGAACTCGCTGATTGTGCAGATGGTGTACTGATCTTTGATTGGATGCAAAAAGGGGAATTTTCAAGGCAACAGATCATGTATGTCAAGAAGTTCAGAGGTCTCCTGCCCCAACTGACGAAGGACAACATATCCAAATTTGAGACGAGTGTCACCATACCGAATGGATTTGAGATGAAGAATGTGAGGCTAATAAGGGGGCACAGTAGATGAAGAGGGTTGGAACAGGGATAACAGGGGTAGATAAGATGATAGATGGAGGCATCCCCGAAGGGCACATAGTAGCGCTCGTTGGGCCTTTTGGTGCCGGAAAAACGACCTTTGCACTCCAATTCATAAGGGATGGACTCATAAATGATCAAAGCTGCCTTTATATTAGTCTGGAAGAGAGCGATGATAGACTCCTGAAGACTGCACTCAATTACGGGTGGGACTTAAAACCATATGTTGATAGCGAAAAATTCTCGATATTCAAAGTCGAAGCCGCCGATATAACAAACTCGTTAATACGCCTTGAGAGCACCTTTCCTACCATGATAAAATCCACAGGGGCAAGTAAGGTAGTAATAGATCCAATTACTCTCTTTGAGATGTTATTCGATGATGAAGCAAAGAGAAGAAAGAATGTCTTCGACCTGTTAAAGATAATAAGCGATACAGGAGCAACTACGCTGATCACATCGGAAGTTAATAAGGATCGGACCGGTTCCCGGTACGGATTGATTGAGTACGTTGTTGACGGTGTCATCATATTACATAAGATCAGGGATGAATTCCGCAGGGTGCACCACGCCATCCAGATAGACAAGATGAGATGGTCAGATCACTCAAAGGAGATAAAACCGTATGAGATCACGAAAGAAGGGGTAGAAGTTTATATGAAGTCGAAGGTATATTGAGGGGAGAAAGATGAGTCAGATGATGGATGATGTACTATACAGTAAGATCGAGATGGCTCTGTTCAGAAGTCATCTGGAAGCGATCGTATCGGTCACAATTGCATCCGCAGATATCTTAAGCGCGGATATGGCACTGCTCAAGTTTTTAGTCAAGGATAAGAAGATGAAGGGATCCATCATCTGCGTGGATCGCGATTATAAACAGATGGAGGAGCTGGCAAAGAGTATTGATCTGGGAGGTGATGATCTCTATTACATCGATGCTGTAACTTTATACAATGGCAAAAACCCGGACGCAAGTGCAAGTGACAAAACTGTCTTTATAGACTCTCCTTCGGATCTCACATCGATGGATATTGCCATTACTGATATGATAGAGAAACTTGAGAATGGTTTCTTATTGTTCGATTGCCTTTCGTCTTTAAAACTGTATAACGATTCAAAAAAGCTCGGAATATTCATGCATGACCTCGCCTCAAAACTGAGACTGTATGGTGTATTCGGCGTAATTTTACTGATAGAAGAAGATTCTGATACCTGGCTGCACAGCATAATCAAGGCTTTTTGTGATAAGAATGTCGTTTTAAAGACGGGTAGGGATATAACATGACCGGCACGATAGAAAGAATACCATCCGGAATCCGGGGACTCGATGAGATGATCGAGGGGGGATTTCCTTTTCCTTCGACCATACTCGTTGCTGGTGGCACCGGTACTGGTAAGACAACACTCTCGATGCAGATTTTGTTTGAAAGCGTCAAAAAGGGAGATAAATGCATCTATTTTTCGACGTTTAGCGAATCGTCTAAATGGACTTTGAAATTCTTATCAGGTTTTGATTTTATAAATGAAGAGCTTACAAATGAGATTGAGTTCGTGGAGCTTGGGGTCTATATAAGGGCTGCACGCTCTGTTGAAGAGATACTTGACGTGGTGGAGAAGAAGATCGAGATGACGAAGCCCAAAAAGATAATCATAGATCCGATATCGATAGTCGGCGATATCCTGAAAAAAGATCATTATAGAACTTTCCTGTATGATCTGACCACGCTCACCAAGAATCAGGATGTACTCACGATACTGACCGGAGAGATGCTGCCTGACTCTACATACCCACCAACACTTGCATTTATATCGGATGGTGTGATCCTGCTTTACTATGACGTTGAGGGTGAGAAGAGAAGGCACCGCATCGAGATTTTAAAGATGAGGGGCACGAATCATTATACAGGAAGATATCCTTTTGAGATAGATAAGAGTGGCCTAACAATCTACCCGACTAAGTAGTATCATCATCACTTGTTACAGGTAGTGATACAAAGAATTTGGATCCAACGCCCTCCTCTGATTCTACCCATATCTTTCCATTGTTCCTACTCAATATCTTCGATATGAGGCTCAGTCCCAGACCTTCGCCTTCAACAGTACTTTGGCCGACCCTGTGAAATATTATGAAGACATCTTTCAGATGCCTCTCTGGGATGCCGATTCCATTATCTTCAACACAGTATACGACCTGATCACCCTCTCTTACCCCTGTGATCTTGATAAATCCCTCTTTTTCAGGATCACGGTATTTCAGTGCATTGTCTACGAGGTTGGAAAATACCTGATTGATCTGTACAGCGTCACCGACACAGGGGGGCAGTTCACCAATCGATAGATTCATCCCTGCCTCTTTTACCCTGAACTCAAAGCTCTTTTCGATCTCGGATAACATCGAGTTCATATCAAGATCCTCAAACTCAAGGGCTGCGCGTCCAAGCCGTGAAAGACGAAGTAGTCCACCAAGAAGTGTATCCATCTTGAGTATGCTCGTCTGGATGAACTCCAGTGTTTCAGGAATATCCTCTTCGAAGATGGGTTTTAATTTATTCTGAACCTCTGGCGGAACCTGATCATCATTCAACAAAGAAGACAGTTCCTCCATAGAATATTTAAGCTCCTTGCTGAAGCCCTGGACATTCAAAAGAGGTGAGCGAAGGTCATGTGATGCGACATAGACGATCTGCTCCAATTCCTTATTCTTTTCATAAATCTCTTCATTTAGCCTTTCACGTTCCTTTTCTGCACGTTTGCGCTCGGAGACGTCCCTGATAAAGACCAGATCGGCTGGCCTGCCTTCCCGTTCAATCATGGCCATATTTACATCTGTATATAAGATTTTACCGTCTTTTCTTATAAACTCCAATTCAAGATGGGTGGGTGCATTTTTCCCTTTTTGTCTGCTTTCATAATTCTCTTTAACCCGATCTTTAAAATCTGGCGATACAAAATTTAGTAACTTCTCTTCCTCGAGATCCTCAATTTCATAACCAAGCATTTTTGCCATCATGCTATTTGCAAATTTAAAACTCCCATCCTGTATGATCACTATACCGTCGTTTGCCCTCTCAACGAGATTTCTGTACTTCTCTTCCGACTCTCGAAGTGCCTCTTCCATCCTTTTGATCTCAGTGATATCCATCCCCATACCCACAAGATATAGCCTCTCGGAGATAATGGTCCTCAGACCGGTGAAGAAATGTGGAATCTCATTTCCGCTCTTTGCTGTAAGCTTTGCCTCTGCAGTGGCTTCGCCCTTCGCAACTACTTCTTGTAGCTCTTCTGCCATGATTTTCTTCTCTTCTCCGCTGAAAAAATCGAGAATATTCATATTCTTTATCTCTTCGTGAGAATAACCTGAAATTTTTTCGGCATTCTTATTCCACCGTAAAAGTTGCCCTTTGTTATCAAAGAGATAAAAGACCCCTGGCAAGCTGTTTATCACAGAATCAGAAAATTTCTTCTCCATCAATAGATCCTCTTCAACCCTTTTGCGTTCAATGGCATATTTGGTTGTCCGCGAAAGTAGGTCTCCGTCCACATGTCCTTTGACTAGGTAGTCCTGTGCCCCCTCCCGCACCGCCTCTGTGCCGATGGATTCATCATTAAGACCTGTTAGAACTATAATCGGCATTTCCGGTGCGTGAGTATGCAACCTTACGAATGTGTCAAGCCCCCAACTGTCAGGGAGTCCAAGATCAGACAAGACTACATCAAAATATTCCTCATCGAGGATTTTAAATGCCTCTCTTAAACTTTCAATCTGGATTACATCGAACTTGACAGTGCCAGCCTCTATAAGCATCTCCCTTATCAACCTTGCATCTCCAGGGTTGTCCTCAATCAAAAGAATTCTAATTGGCTTCTCAATCTTCTCAGTCTCAACTACAGTGCTCTGCATCCTAACCCCCTTCCCCAAAATTATTCATAATTCTTACGCCCTTCTTTTTTATCGATAACAACAGGTAGTGATACAAAGAATTTGGATCCCACGCCCTCCTCTGATTCTACCCATATCTTTCCATTGTTCCTACTCAATATCTTCGATATGAGACTCAGTCCCAGACCTTCGCCTTCAACAGTACTTTGGCCGACCCTGTGAAATATTATGAAGACATCTTTCAGATGCCTCTCTGGGATGCCGATTCCATTATCTTCAACACAGTATACGACCTGATCACCCTCTCTTACCCCTGTGATCTTGATAAATCCCTCTTTTTCAGGATCACGGTATTTCAGTGCATTGTCTACGAGGTTGGAAAATACCTGATTGATCTGTACAGCGTCACCGACACAGGGGGGCAGTTCACCAATCGATAGATTCATCCCTGCCTCTTTTACCCTGAACTCAAAGCTCTTTTCGATCTCGGATAACATCGAGTTCATATCAAGATCCTCAAACTCAAGGGCTGCGCGTCCAAGCCGTGAAAGACGAAGTAGTCCACCAAGAAGTGTATCCATCTTGAGTATGCTCGTCTGGATGAACTCCAGTGTTTCAGGAATATCCTCTTCGAAGATGGGTTTTAATTTATTCTGAACCTCTGGCGGAACCTGATCATCATTCAACAAAGAAGACAGTTCCTCCATAGAATATTTAAGCTCCTTGCTGAAGCCCTGGACATTCAAAAGAGGTGAGCGAAGGTCATGTGATGCGACATAGACGATCTGCTCCAATTCCTTATTCTTTTCATAAATCTCTTCATTTAGCCTTTCACGTTCCTTTTCTGCACGTTTGCGCTCTGTAATGTCCCTAAACAATAGTAGATTTGATGCTATTCCTTTGTAATTAAAGTCACCTACGGCATTGAGTGCATCCAACAGCAATCTAATTTGATCTTCATAGTAATCAATCAGCTCGATTGATTCCTTTCTGCTTTCTGGCACATTCTCTTTTTGTAAAGGAGTATTATCGTCCTGATTTTCAAAAATGGTTGAATGTCCCGTTTTGAACATCTTTTCTAATGTCTCCATTTTTTATCCTCCATTGTATGTTTAAGTTTCTAAAAACATGCCTCTCCAACAATTAAGAGATAAGTATAATTTTACGTCTGACTGTTTACTTTTCATCAGCTTGCACTCGGATTCTGATCTTTTAAGTTCAGTAACCCCTTTGGGGTATTTTTTATTTCAAACATTTCATTTAAAAGTCGGTTTTTTTACGTCCATCGTTTATCCAATCCCCCATTAACATTGTATTTTCATTCATCGCTGGTTCTCTGTTTAAGTGATATTAACCCCCACAATAATACGGGATTTATGAACACATATATATACATTTTGACCGTCAATTACCAGATCCAATGCAAAATTTCATAATTTGAGATAATTGAGAACGGCTCAATCATCCACCCCACAAAATAACTCCATCTCTTTCTTCAAAGCATGAAATCCCCTGGGGTCTAGCGTCTTTGAATCCAGTGGAATTATCAACCGTGAAGTCGATGCCATCAGATAATCGTTAATTGCCTGAACGAATTTTAGTACAGTGGCAAAATCGTTCTGGGATACCAGGTATTCCAACCCATCGAGTAGAATAACGCTATCATTTGCTTCTTTTATGAAATTTATAAGCGTAGATTGTAATTTTGTGAAGAGATCATCCGGGTGTATGCAGGCCACCTCTGACACTTCATTTCTTGTAAGCCATATGACAGGCGTCTTCTCCAGATGGTATCTCTTCTTCACCTTTACCGAGTTCTTCCGTGAGATGCATAAGCCGGGTTTTCCGTGTTTCACGAGATCTACAAATATCTTATAGCCCAGATCGGAAGCTTCGTCGTCGATAAGATAAGCATCGCCCTGGTCGAGTTCATACTCCATCTCCGTATCTATTCTCTCCTCTTCAACAGGTTCTATTGAAAGGCCAGTAAGCTCCGATAGATCCTTTAGGGTGACGATGAGTCCATTCTCCTCTCCAGCTTCTTTTATAACGGCTGTAGAAAGACTCAGAGGTATCCTGGTTCCATCCTTCTTTGTGAAATCTATATTGAAGTCCTCTTTACCTTCCATTTTTATCTCCAGTCCCATAATTGAAGATAGGGGCTTATTCTCATACTCTTCGACTCCAAGCAGCTTTTTTGCGCTTTTGTTCATCGTGTTTACATTCTGGGCAAGATCAGTTGAGATTGTTGCGACTGGGGATTCTTCGATCAGATTTTCCAGCCTTTCTTTGTATGTTAGTAGTGCTCTTTCTGCACGTTTGCGCTCGGTGATGTCACTCATGATTCCTATTGAACCGGTCATTTCACCATTGTGATCTTTGAGTACACTCAATGAGATGACCACGTCGATGACTTCATTTCCTTTATTGATGACTCTGGTCTCAAACTGATGCTTCACACCCTTACGCCTCACGTGCTGCTTCCTCAGTCTTTCCCATTCATCCGGGGAGTATAGAGAGCTTACCGGTCTCATGTAAAGATCGTCCCTGCCCATCCCGAGAAGATCCTCAGCGTGCTTGTTCCAGGAGACTATCCTCTCTTTTTCATCAGTGACAGTTATCGCAACGGCCGAATTCTCAAAGATGGTTCGGTACATCTCTTCGGCTAGCTGGAGCTCTAACTCCACTCGTTTTCGTTCCGTTATATCTGATACGAAGCCTTCTATGATCTCAAGCTCCCCATCTTCGGTAAATTGTCCCGATCCCTTTTCTAGGACCCATTTCTCCTCACCGTTTACGGTGTGGATCCGGTATGTGAGCTGAAACGGACGTTTCTCTTCCACTGCCGAGTCGATCTCAGAAAGGACCATCTTCCGATCGTCCTCGTCTATGAACTGCATATAAGCGATCCCTCCCAGATCGGATAACTGGTAGCCCGTGAGCCCCTTAACACCCTCACTTGCAAATACCATCGTCCTATCTTCGTCGTTTCGACACCGATATGCCATGCCAGGAAGATTCTTCATCAGATTTGAGATCGATCGCTGGCTTTTACGTAGCCTGGCCTCGGCCTCTCCCAATCGCCTCTCGACTGTGATCTGCTCAACAACCTGTTTTAACACCTGTGGTAACAGATCCATGAAGCTGGCATCTTTCACAATATACTCACGAGCGCCGAGCTTCATCATCTCTACTGCTATCTTCTCATCACCCTGACCTGTGACAACTATAAATGGAATGTCACTCCCCTTCTCGCGGAGCTTCTCAACAATCTGCTTTCCCGTCATATCGGGCAACCGATAATCGAGCAGGAGCAGGATATACTGTTTTTTATCTATCTTAATAATGGTTTCGTCACCATTTGATGCGAACTCAGTCTGAAAACCGATCCTATCAAAAGTTCTTTTGATGAGGTGATGTAACTGCTCATCGTCCTCGGCAACAAGGATGGTACTTTTAACTTCGACACCATTTTCGCTCAATTGCATCATACTCCTTTTGAAGATATTACCCCACAGAAACGGCCAAACAAGCCATTTTTCTCTTTTTTGGGATCGTGAAATAAAATGTAGAACCTTTGCCTTCCCCGCTACTTTCGGCCCATATCTTACCGCCCTGCTTCTCGACGATGCGCTTGCAAATTGAGAGGCCAAGACCCGATGAATCGAGATCATGTCTGGATGCATCAGCCTTGTAGAACTCATCGAAGATTTGACTCAACTCTTCCCCGGCCATACCTACCCCTGTATCCTTCACTGATACTATGACAAAATCATCACAATTTTTTGAATTGATGGTTATTGTACCGCCGCCCTCATAGCTGTACTTTACGGCATTGGAGATGAGATTGTCAATGATCTCCTTACCATACTTTGTAATAAACTTCGCCTCAACACGACTCGCCTCTCCTCCCGACATCAGGTTCTTGAATTGCTTCAGGCAGTGTACTATGCTGTCAGGATGTATTATGTCAAACAAGGATAGATCAATAACCTCCTCCTTTGTATAACCGAGTGTCTTCAACCATGTTCGGTTAACAAAAAGCAGGTGACCGCTGGGACTGACGCTTTGAATGAGGTCATTTGCATTGTCAAAGAAGTCCTGCAACCGTGCCTGACTCACACGTAAGTTCTCTTCAGCCTTCTTACGTTCGGTGATATCAGATATGAAACCTTCCAATGCCTCTAATTCTCCATCGGGGGAAAACACACCCGATCCCTTCTCCCAGACCCATTTTACTCCACCATCTAAAGTATTGATCCGATAGAAGAGTTCGAAAGGACGTTTCTCTTCCACGGACGATTGAATCTCTGTAAAGACCATCTCTTTATCATCCGGGTGAATGAGTAAGGAATAACTGATCCCTTTCAGATGGGAGTGCTCATGGCCGGTGAGTTCCACACCTCCCTCGCTTGAGAATATCATCGTCCTATCCTCGTCATTTTGACACCTGTACGCCATGCCGGGAAGGTTCTTCATCAGGTTAGAGATAGCACGCTCTCTTTCGTGCAATTTGGTCTCAGTTTCGACCAAATGTCTTTCGGTCTTAAGTTGCTCGCTCACGCGCTCAACAATCTGAGGCAGAAGATCGATCAAACCCGGATCTTTGACAACATAGTCGCGAGCACCGAGTTTCATCATTGTCACAGCAGTATTTTCATCACCGTTTCCAGTGACCACTATGAAAGGGATATTGTGATGTGTTCTGGCAAGCTCCTCTATCACATGCTTTCCGGTCATATCCGGTAAGCTGTAATCCAGCAAGACAAGGGTCCTTGGGCTTTCGTTTATCTTTGCAATGGCTTCGGCGCCGTTTGATGCGGTATCAGTCTGAAAACCATGCCTATTAAGAGTATTTATAATCAGGCGAGATAACCCTTCATTATATTCTACCACGAGAATTTTCTCTTCAACGCCTGCACTTCCCTCATTCATACCAGATTAAAACCCCCATCAGTCCATGGCACTTTTTAAACCTCTATTTTCCCTTAAATAGCACCATCTCCTTCTTCAGACCATGAAATCTCTGTGGATCAAGGGCATTTGAATCAAGAGGGATTATCAATCGAGATTTTGACATCATCAGATCGTCATTTATCGCCTGGACAAATTTTAAAACAGAAGAAAAATCGTTCTGCGAGATCAGGTACTCAAGACCATCCATGAGTACAACACCATCATTTGCCTCTTTTATGAAATTGACAAGTGTTGATTGTAGCTTGGTGATGAGATCAGTGGGATGTATACAGGTCACTTCCGTTACTTCATTTCGAGTTAGCCAGATGACGGGTGTCTTCTCTAACTTATACCTCTCCTTGATCCTGATAGGATTCTGTCTCGAGATGCATAGCCCCGGTTTACCGTGTTTTACTAGATCCACAAATACCTCGAAACCGATATCGGATGAATCACTATCAATGAGGTAAGCATTCCCATTATCTATCTCAAACTCCATATCAGTCTCAACTCTCTCATCTTCTTCTACTGGTTTTATATCGAGACCAGAAAGCTTTGATATGTCCTCTAGTGTGATTATAAGTCCTTTCTTCTCTTTTCCTTCCCTTAAGACGACAGTAGAGACATTTAGAGGTATTCTGGGGCCCTTTGCTTTCTTGAACTTGAGGCTGAAGTCATTCTTAGTCATCATCACCATCTCCACCCCTAGAATTGAAGATAGATGCTTATTTTCATACTTTTCGACTTCAAGTAGCTTTTTTGCGCTTTTATTCATGGTTATTATAGTTCCGGAGAGGTCGGTTGAAATTGTTGCAATCGGGGATTCCTCAACCAACTTTTCTAACCTTTCTTTATATACAAGAAGCTCCTCTTCCGCCATTTTTCGATCGGTGATATCCATTATAAAGCCTTCCAGAGCATTGAGGCCCCCATCAGGCGAAAATACCCCTAATCCTTTCTCCAGAACCCATCTCTCCTCATCATCGGTAGAATTGATACGATAAGTGATTTCGAAAGGACGTTTCTCTTCCACTGCCGAGTCGATCTCAGAAAGGACCATCTCCAGATCGTCCGGGTGTATAAGTTCGGCATAAGAGCTTTCTTTCAGGTCAAGGGGCTCGTAGCCAGAGAGTTTTATGCAGCCCTCGCTAACGAATATCATTGTCCTCTCTTCGTCGTTTTCGCACCTGTATGCCATGCCGGGAAGGTTACCCATCAGAGTTGTGATGGTTCGCTGGCTTTCGCGCAGCCTGATCTTTGTTTCAGCAAGTCTACCCTCGGTGCCCAACTGTTTGATAGCCCGACGTACCACCATCGGTAAAAGATCCATGAAACGGGCGTCTTTCACAATATAGTCGCGGGCACCGAGCTTCATCATATCCACCGCCACCCTCTCATCGCCCTGCCCTGTCATTACTACGAACGGTACCTGGACCTTCTTCTCGATAAGCTTCTCAACGATCTCTTTTCCGGTCATATCCGGTAAGCCGTAGTCCAGCAATAGTAAAATATTCTGGTTATTACCTATCTTTGCAATAGCTTCAGTACCGTTTGTTGCTAAGTCACACTGAAAACCGGCCCTCTTGAGATGCTTTGCAATCAGGCGGCCTAAACCTTCGTCATCTTCGACTATAAAGAGGGTTCTTTTAACCTCGGCATTTCCTTCATCCTTATCGATCATCGACTCTATAGACCTCTGTCGGATTACGACCTCATTACTCACTATTCTCGCCTCTCTTATTTTTATCTCTCACAAATGGCAAAGATACAAAGAATTTTGACCCCTCACCTTCAGTGGATTCAACCCGGATCCCCCCGTTGTTGCGGCTCAAAATCTTGGAGACAATGCTCAGTCCCAGACCCTCACCTTCAGTGGATTTTGGATCAAGCCTGCGGAATATTATGAAGATATCTTTTTGATTCTTCTCGGGAATGCCGAGTCCATTATCCTCAACACAATAGACGACCTCTCCTCCTTTTCTCTCCCCCGTGATCTTTATAATCCCATGCTTCTCAGGATCACGATACTTCAGTGCATTGTCAACCAGATTGGAGAAGACCTGGTTGATCTGTACAGCGTCCCCTATGCAAGGAGGGAGATCACCTGTTACTACACTCATCCCTGCTTCTTTGACCCTGAACTCGAAGCTCTTTTTAATATCTGATAACATCGCGTTCATGTCCAGGTCTTCAAAGTTAAGGGCAGCACGTCCCAGCCGGGAAAGCCGCAAGAGACCCGTAAGTAAAGTATCCATCTTGGAAACACTTGCCTGGATGAACTCAAGTGTATCAGGAATGTCCTCTTCAAAGATGGGTGAAAGGTTCTCCCACACATCTTGCGGAATCTCTACATCATTTAAAATTGAAGCCAATTCTTCCATGGTGTAGCAGAGTTCCTTGCTGAAGCCCTGGACATTCACAAGCGGTGAACGCAGGTCGTGGGATGTTACATGGATGACTGTTTCCAGTTCTTTGTTCTTTTCTGTGATCTCTTCGTTCAACTTCGCAAGCGCTCTCTCTGCCCTCTTGCTCTCCATTACAAGGTGCGTCAGTTCAGTGACATCCTGCACTGCAAAGAGCGCATTGAAGTCATCTTCATCTTGTGCAGGCACTGCCGTTATGATGGTGTGCTGAATCATTGGTTCGCCGTTTGGAAGTTTTGAAGAAAAGAGCTGTTTGTGGAGTTGGGAAGAGAATATTGTCGGAGGACCCCCTTCAAATATGGAGTCTATTCGGATATGATATTTCGGATCTTTTAAGTGTGGGAAACGCTCTCTCAGATCCGTACCGATGATATCTTCTCTATTTATCCCTGTCCAGTCTTCAAGACAACTGTTCCAGAAGATAACTTTGTAATCTCTGTCGATCACACACATCCCCACCGGAGCGGAATCAAGCACATCAAATCCTTGCATCGAGATCTCTTGCTTCATCATATTGTGTTAACTCCCTCGCAGACGATGATAGATTCGACTGCTTCGAGGAGCATGTCGAAACTGCTCAGTTCAAAAAATAAGGCAACATCGCCTTCAATTTTTAATTCTTCAATCAAAAACCTTGTCCGTGCAAGCAGGATAACAGTATCAGATCCAATTTCCGGGGGCAAAAGATTTGTAGAGTCTCCTTCTACATAGCTTGGAACAGAATATTTGAGATTGAACTTGAGTATGTTGCTTATGGATCCTACAACGGTATTCAGAACTATGTTACCGACTTCATTTAGAGTGCCCGCACGGATTGAATCGAGATTCAGATCATCTCCTTCATCACCGGTAAATGCAGTTATTAGCTTCGATGCACTTTCTGCGGGAAATATTAATTCCGCTGTTCCCGAAGTGTCTCCCTTAAAACCCAGTTTAACTGATGCAAGTCGATTTTCGGTATTTGTTTCCATCTCTCTTTGCAACTCGTCAGGAGATAGCACCTTTATATATGGAACTTGCAGTTGAATGTGCGAATTTAGCATTGTGTTCAGCACATCTGCACCATGTCCGACTCCGATGTTTATGAGCTCCCTTAATGCATCTATCTGTTTGTCTGTGGGCTGCATAGCTCCTCGTTTTTATTAGAACTGAGGACCTTTTGAAGTGCTCCAAGCATTTCATCTTCTTTCGGTACTTTATTCAGAAAATCGGCGACCCCAAGTTCGAAACATTTCGTCTTCGTTGTTTCCTGGATGTCTGCTGAAAGGACAATCACAGGAATAGAAAGTCCTTTTTCTTTAAGTTTCTCAAGTACCCCAAAACCGTCCATTTCTGGCATTAGAATGTCTAAAAAGATACATTCCGGTTTTTCTGCTACTGCCTTTTCAAGAGCTTCAACTCCGTCTGAAGCTTCAATTACTTCATGGCCTTCGGTTTTTAAGGCTTTCTTTACAATCTGGCGAATCAACATGGAATCATCTACAACTAAAATTCGGGCCATAGAGATCCCCCTCCTTCAAACCAAATGCCATTTAGTTTTTTCATGTTTCATTTCCCTCCATTTTTTGTTTATTTCATCAAATCTCTATCCCATCGATCTCTGGCACTTCCACAACGGAAAGGAAGAGTCCGAATTGATGAATAGCCTCAACGAACTTCTCATAGTCTACGGGTTTGGCGATGTAGTTGCTGCACCCCAGAGAATGACAACGCTTAATCTCCCTCGGATCGTCTGTTGTGGTAAGCATCGTCACAGGAAGTTTCTTTAACTCTTCGTCCTTTTTTATCTGCCTCAGGACCTCGATACCATCAACCTTTGGCATTCTGATGTCCAGAAGTAGCAGATAAGCTGTACCATCCTCGCGGTGTGGTGGTTCACCCCTTTTGAAGAGGAAGTTCAATACCTCTTCCCCATTCTTGAAATGGATGATCTCGTTTGTTACACCCGACCGCTCAAAGTTCCTTTTGATAAGGGAGACATGCCCTACATCGTCATCTGCAATCAAAATTACGATCCTACTATTCATGATTCTCACCTCCATCATCTTTATTGATTGCACCAGGTAGCGATACATAGAATTTTGATCCAACACCCTCCTCCGATTCCACCCAGATCTTTCCATTATGGCGGCTCAGTATCTTTGAGACGAGGCTCAGTCCCAGACCTTCGCCTTCAGTTGCTTTTGGATCGAGACGGTGAAATATCTCGAAGATACTCTTCAGATGCTGTTCTGCGATACCAATTCCATTATCTTCAATACAATAGATGACCTCCCCCTCCTTTCTTTCCCCTGTGATATTTATAATCCCCCGCTTCTCAGGATCACGGTACTTCAGTGCATTGTCAACAAGATTGGAGAAGACCTGGTTTATCTGCACAGCGTCACCTATGCAGGGGGGCAATTTGCTCTTCTTTATACTCACATCTGCCTCTTTGATCCTGAACTCAATGCTCTTCTCAATATCGTATACTACTTTGTCCATATCCAGATTCTCAAACTTAAGGGCTGCACGCCCCAGACGCGAAAGCCGAAGTAGTCCACTAAGAAGTGAATCCATCTTAAGTATGCTCGTCTGAATGAACTCCATGATCTCAGGAATGTCCTCTTCGAAGATGAAGGAGAATCTCTTCTGCGCCTCCTGAGGAATCTCAACCTCCTGTAAAATACTCTTCAACTCTTCCATTGAGTAACCGAGTTCTTTGCTGAAGCCCTGGACGTTCACAAGGGGTGAGCGAAGATCATGGGATGTGGCATAGACGATCTGTTCCAGCTCTCTGTTCTTTTCGGTAATCTCTCTACTTGCCCTTTCCAGCTCCTCCTCCGCTTTCTTGCGCCTTGTAATGTCCCTGATAAATATAAAATCGGCAGGCATTCCTTCATATTTAATCGGCCCGACATTTACGTTTATCGTCAGGATCTTACCATCCTTTCTTATAGCCTGTGTTTCATAATAGTTCACAATGCCCTCTTTGCCCTTTCCATCTTCATAATCTTCCATATCAATCTCTTTAAAATCCGGGGAGATGTATCTCGAAAAGTCTGTTCCGATCATCTCCTCTTCATCATACCCAAACATCTGTGCCATTCTTCTATTGATAAATTTAAAAACGTTATCCTGAACGATTACAATGCCGTCATTCGCCCGCTCGATCAGATTCCTGTATTTATCCTCTGACCTCTGTAGCGCTTCCTCTGACCACTTCCGTCTGGAGATATCCGATACGAAGCCTTCCAAAGCCTCAAGCTCTCCTTCGGAAGAGTAGACTCCGGACCCTTTTTCCCAGACCCATTTCACTTCGCCGCTTGTGGCATTGATACGATATATGATCTCATACGGCCGTCTCTCTTCCACTGCCGAGTTGATCTCATAAAGGACCATCTCACGATCTTCCTCATGAATAAACTGTAGATAAGAGATCCCTCCCAGATCAGAGAGCTGGTATCCTGTTAGCCTTATACTGCCCTCGCTTGCAAATAAAATAGTCCTATCTTCGTCGTTTAGAGACCGGTATGCCATGCCAGGAAGGTGCTTCATCAAGTTGGAGATGGATCGTTGACTTTCGTGTAATCTGGCCTCGGTTTTGGCCAATTGCATCTCGGTTTTTATCTGTTCAGCCACGCGACCCACAACCCGGGGCAAGAATTCGACAAAACCTGTATCCTTTATAATGTAGTCACGGGCACCAAGCTTCATCATCTCCACCGCAATCTTTTCCCCACCCTGCCCTGTCATTATAACGAATGGAACTGTATGTCCTGTTTCGATAAGTTCCTCAACGACTTCTTTTCCTGTCATATCAGGTAAGCCGTAATCCAGCAGGAGCAGGTTCAAGTGGCTACTGTTAACCTTTTCAATAGCCTCGGCGCCATCTCGTGCGGTTTCAGTCTGATAACCGATCCTCACAAGGTTCTTTTTGATAAGGTGACTTAACTTTTCATCGTCTTCTACAATAAGAATGCAATCTCCCGTAATTGTGGTTGTTTCACTCATATCAAGCTTCTTCGCCGATTACTGGCACTTTTACAACAGAAAGGAAGAGTCCAAGTTGTCTGATGGTCTCTACAAACCTATCGTAGTCGATGGGTTTGGTGATGTAGTTGCTGCAGCCAAGTTCATGACAACGTTCGATCTCCCTTGGATCATCCGTTGTCGTTAACATCGTCACAGGTATCTTCTTCAGTTCATCATCTGATTTAATCTGCCTCAGGACTTCGGTGCCATCGATTTTGGGCATCCTGATGTCCAGAAGCAAGAGGTAAGACACCCCATCTACACGATGAGGCAGATCTCCTCTTTTAAAGAGGAAGTTCAATACTTCCTCTCCATCCTTGAAATGGATGATTTGATTGGTTATGCCTGACCGCTTGAGGTTCTTCTTTATCAGTGAGGCATGTCCCATATCGTCCTCTGCTATCAGTATAATGATTTCGTCACTCGTGATTCTCACCCCCCTCGTTTTATCTTCTATTATTCCAAATCACTGCTTTGACGACTTAATTCGCCTCATTCAGACCTTTTCCTCGTGGAGGATTTTTCCCTATTTGAGAGTAATAGCCATACTTTCGTTCAAAAAGAACGGTCCTATTCAGGTAAGCAAGAGTAGCAAGAGCAGCAGTCACAAGACCAACAATCAAATAAGCAGGTAAAATCGGGATCCCAACTGCAATAACAGCAAGACCCACAAGCAGGCTGTCAATGGCGGTACCCAGTGCCATTAGATCAAGAACGGCATAAGAAGAATCAAGAGTGTATCTATCACCCAATCCGGAGGAAGGGGAAACCCATAAACTCCTGATGCCGATAATAAGAAATAATGCGGAAACAAGATGAAAAGCATTATCAGAAAGCCAGCTGATAGGAATGATCGAACTCACGCCGCCACTCCTCTCAAGCAGCCATTCTATTCATTACAAAAAATGCCTCGGGCCACTTGTGCATCGTTTCTAATCTTTCATATTCAGCCATCAACTGCCGCATCTTCATTAATTCACTTATTAGCTGAACCTTTCTTATAGATTCATTGTCCATCAAATCCCCTCAGTTCTATATCAGCAGGGTTCACTTTTTTTTAAAATAACCCCTTAATAATACGTGATTTCATGAACATATATATAATATTTTTGCACATATCCCTGAATATTGTGGCTATAGTATCTGTTGTATCTGCCAATTATATCAGAAAATTTAGAAAAAGTGGGGAAGCAGCCTCTTCTGTCAACAATTCAGTGATTAATTTGAGAGGCAGGAGGACATTCAGCCGGATCTCCTGTTTTATTTTAAAAGAGTCGTTCTACCCATCATCAACTCTGTAATTCTGAACTATGTGCCTCGATTAAGGCTTTCCTCTGGTGCTCGTATATCTGTTTACACCCTGCGATTGCCATCGACAGCCCCTTCTTGAACTCCTCTAATGTCAAGTGCCCGTCCATCTGCAACATGGTGATTTGACTGTTCCTCGGCGTTATTGAGATCGGCATGTCTGCCTGTCCATAATTGTCTTCTTCCTTCATCAGGTCCAGCACAAGGGTATCATCCACTTTTCCAACAGCGCACGATGAAACCAGATCCTTCATAGGTATACCAGCGTCTGCCAAAGCTACTGATGCAGCATTAATTCCCGCTGTTCTTGTTCCTGCATCTGCTTGCAGTATCTCAACAAAGACATCGATTACAGATTTTGGAAAATACTCCTTCAAGATTACAGGTTCTATCGCTTCCCTGCTTACTTTGGAGACCTCGACACTTCTTCTATCAGGTCCGGGCCTCTTTCGGTCCTCCACAGAGAAAGAAGCCATATTATACCTGTATCGAATTACCGCCTGTGTTGCCTGTTGAAGATGCCGCGGGTGAACTTCCCGTGGGCCATATACAGCAGCCATAACTCTATTACCACCAAGTTCAAGATAACACGACCCATCAGCCCTCTTTAAAACTCCGGCTTCTATCTTTATCGGTCTTAATTCATCTACTTTTCTTCCATCCAATCTCTTTCCATCAATAATAAGTTTATCTGGTACTTCATTCATCTTTTACTCTCCTCTTCCTTCTTTTATAAATTCTGCTATCCTATCTGTTAACCCAGATGTATGTGCTTCTTTCTCAATCTTTGTTATCGTTTTTAGTGCAAGGGCCATCTTATCCTCGTCACCATTAACCCATATCTTGCCGTTTTGCCCAACGAATATTGAGCATTGGCATTCCTTCTTTACCATATTGATCATCGATCCCGATCTCCCTATAAGCCTTGGAATCTTTGAATGCACAATCTCGATAACTCTTCCATTTCTTAAAACCCCGAGATTTACACCATCCAGTGTCAATTCTACCTTCATTGCCGGATCAACATCTTTAACTCTTGCGATTATCAGATCCCCGATCCGTAAGTATTTACCTAACTCACCAAAGCCTATCCTCTCCGGGTGTTCAGATACGTGCAAGAGTGCTTCGTACGGCGAATTGATATCAACAATCCAGTTTGAGTATGTGATATCCATAATAACCCCAACAACTATATCATTACGACTGGGAACATATTTACCTCCAAGTGGGAGTATCTTTAACTTATCACGGACATCCATTACTACACCGTACTTCATTGCATACACTTTTCCATCTTCAACATACGTCCCTTCACCAGATACATTAGGGTCGTCTGAGAGTAGATCTCCAGGTACTGCGATCTTTTTTTCTATCATTTAAATCTCCTCTTTCAGCAATCTCGTTTCCGCATCACCCTTCGTGAGGTGGTTTATCAGATTGTACAGTTCGTCCTGAAGCCCTGCAGGAATCTTGATGACACCTATCCATGATCCATCATTCTGCCATTCTTCTTTTACAACTTGTCCGAAACCTCGTAAGTCTCCGTAGGACTTGGCAGCATAATCAGCAGGTACTTTAACGGCGATCTTAACTTCCTCGAATCGTATTGGGATGAGGGGGCGAATCTTCTTCATCACCTCACTAACAACATCCTCCGAGCTTTTGAATATGTCAATATGAACACCGGCTTCATCAATCGCTCTCTCGATTCTTGATGGTGGGTGTGGTGTGTTGGTCTGTGGATTTATTGCATTTGTTGCGATTATATCAACAACCTTCTTCTTCTTTTGCTCCTGTATCTTTCTCCTCTGCTCTGTCGTTAGCTGTATCTCTCCAGTCTCAATGATATTCTTTGCGATATCAAGTATGTCTTTGGTGCCAAAAGCTTTGAGGAGATCTTCCTCCGCGACTCTATCGCCCTTGTGGGCATCCTCAAAAACGTCTTCAACGGCTAAAATATCTTCAATATTGACCTCATCACCCTTCTTTAAAGCCAACGCACCGTCTGGATCAACTAAAATCTCGAATCTTCCTCCTCTTTTAAGCCTGGCAATTACTGCGTCGTCAAGAGTGCTCATAAAAATTATTCTTTTTTCTCTTCAGAGGCGTGGTTTTCTTTAATCTTATTTACGTAACCTTCCAGTTCTTCCTGTCCGATCCGTCTGAACTTCTTTGACTCCGACTCCACAACACCGATCTCGATTGTCGAGGCATCAAACTTTCCCTCTGTAGCTTTGTAAACAGCCTCCAGCCCCAGCAATATTGCACCTTCGAGATCGAGATCATAATCGTACTTCTCCTCAAATACCTCCATCACTGCCGGTCTGCCTGCTCCGATACCGGTTGCTTTGTACTCAAGTAAAGCCCCACTTGGATCGGTCTCAAAGAGTCGGATCTTTTCGTCATCGACACCGGCAATTAAAAGAGCAGTACCAAATGGCCTGACTCCACCATACTGAGTATACTGCTGTTTGTGATCACAGATCTTCTTTGCCAGCGTTTCCACGCCGATCGATTCATCATAATAAATTCTATTTACCTGTGCATCTACCCTGGCTAGATCGACCAGTGACCTTGCATCGGCTACCAAACCTGACGTTGCAACTCCTATATGATCATCAATCTGGAAGATCTTCTCTACTGACGATGCTTCCAATAATCGAGAAGCCACTCTCTTATCCACTGAAAGAACAACACCATCCTTACATTTTATACCAATAGCCGTCGTTCCTCTCTTAACGGCTTCTCTTGCATATTCTACCTGAAATAGTCTACCATCAGGGCTAAATACAGTAATTGCCCTGTCATACGCCATCTGAGGCGCCATTTGCTGCATAAATCTTTTCCTCCTTCTCCCTTTCCATAGCTTTAAGTATTATGTGGACAATTCACCCTACATAGGTATAAAGTTTGTCATCGTACTTATTTATGCTTAATAAAAAGAAGAAGGGAGAGTTATAGAATGGAACAAGTATCACCGCAGGTTCAGAATCAGATAGCGCAGTTGCAGCAGGTTCAACAACAGGGACAGGCATTGGCTGCACAAAAATCACAGGTGGAGATGGCACTAAGAGAGGTTGAGCTGGCACTGGAAGAGATTGTAAAATTGGGTGATGAATCGGCAATATACCGAACTGTAGGCGGTCTTTTCATCAAGTCTGATAAGAATGAAGTGACTGAAGATCTGTCTGACAAGAAGGAAACCTTCGCTCTTAGATTGAAGACACTTGAAAGGCAAGAGGAACGTATACAAAAACGTTTTCAACAGTTACAGCAGCAGATACAAGCGGCACTTAGTGGCAGCGGCACCGAACAGATGGCTGCCGAATAGGAGATACACTTAAATAACTTACCTGGCAAACAGATATTATATTATGCGAGTACCGGTTCCTGTTAAAGTACTCAATTGCTTGAATGTGAGTAAGAGAAGATTGACTGCAGAGGAGATTGCTGATACGCTCAACGAGGATATCGAGGTTGTGAATAATGCTCTTTCTGAATTTGTTGAACGGGGTCTTTTGATAAAAGAAGGGGACCACTATCAGCTTAATCTGGAATTTGAAACTGTAAATGAGAAGATACTGGACATATATAGAATAATGTATTCCGGAACTGAAAAAGATCTATACTGGAGACAAACTGGACTACATTCCGGTTCTACGCCTTTATACATAATGTGAAAAGGACACTTAAGCCTTCTGTTTATTTATGTAATCCACGGCTTTCTTTAGTCCATTCAGTGTCAGATCTTCCATATGGAAGATCTTACCGATTGCACTTATGGTCTCATTACCGTATGCTTCAGCCCAGTAGCTCTTACTTATTGGGTTGAGCCAGACACTGTATTTGAAGCGACTGCTTATACGCTTCAGCCACACCTCCCCAGGTTCCTCGTCATTGACACCGTATTCTATGGAACCTTGAGGGTAGAACAGCTCCTCAGGGGCCATCGAAGCATCCCCGATTATAAGAACTCTTGTATCGGGATCCTGTTTCAGTAGCATCTCTGTGGGATATTTTTCCGTCCTCGTCATATTGGAGAATAGATTACCGTAAATGCAATTTCTATAATAGTATGTGGAGAGATCCTTGAAGCGATCTTTTATCTTTGAGAAGACAAGGCTGACCAGAGCCGCAAAAGGATCCATTGAGTACCCTCCATTATCTACGAGTAAGATTACTTTAATCTTGTCTCTAAGCTCGGGCTTGAAGATAAACTCGATCTCACCTGCGTTCTTTGCGGTTCTATGGACCGTCTCATCAAGGTCCAGATCAGTCTTTGGTCCTGCAGGAACCATGTTCTTAAAGGTCTCTAGGGCCTGTCTGAGGTTCTCAGCCCTGATCTTAGCAGTGTCAGAGTAGTTTATGTATCTTCTCTCACCGATGGTCTTCAATGCAGACTTTCTTGTGGAAGGACCTATCCTGAGGCCACCGCGACTCTTTCCTGAGTGACCGTAAGGTGATCTGCCTTCTGTGCCTATCCACTTATTTCCACCATGATGTGCTTCGTTTTGTTCCGCCAGTGTCTTCAAAAACTTCTGAAAGAGCTCCTGTGGAGGTATTCTCCATCTGACATCCCCAAAATTAAGTTTCCCTTCTTTAATCTGTCTATCGAGCCACTCTTTGAACGGTTTGCTCTCAAGTAAAGTGAAAAGATCTGTGTATTCTCCTGCCCTAGGCATCTCGATTCCAAAAAAATATTCCGAGAATGCACACTCAAATCCGTCCATGTGCTCCAATCTCTTGACACATATAAGTCTGAGCAGATTGTACAGGTCATTGACATCCTCTGCCAGACCCTTATCCAGAGCCTCCTGCAGCTCAAGGATATACTGCGTCGTTATCGGAACCCCATATTTCTTGAGTGTGTAAAAGAAATCGACGAATAACATCCTTCTTCACTGGCTAATAATCCCTATATGTGTAGATATCTTTTCTGTCATGACCACCATGACCATCGACCTTCTTTGTGTAACTCTGAATATCTCCTGCCCGCTTCAGAAGGGTTCCTAGGAATGGAAGTCTCTCGCCATTGCTCACCATCTTTCTTAAGTCACTGGTGGAGATCCCTTCTGATTGCAATGCCCCAATCCAGTTTAGAAGCTCGCTTGTTGCAGGTGCTTTCTCAAATCCCTGCCCACGGAGGTCATAAAATATCTCGATTGAAGCACTTACCAATTTTTCAGTTGCCTGCGGGTAATGTAGCGATATAATATGCTTCATCTCTTCGTCGGTAGGAAAGTCGATATAATGGCAGTAGCACCTTCTCAAAAAAGGATCTGAGAGCTCTCTTTTGGCGTTGCTTGTAATAACGATGAATGGCTTGTGATTTGCATGGATTGTTCTGTCGATCTCCCTTATAGTGAACTCGTAAGCCTCCAGAATGTCGAGAAGGTTATCCTGAACATCAGACTCCGTCTTGTCAATCTCATCGAGCAGAATGACTCCCTTCTCCTCGGCTAAAAATGCTTTTCCGATCGGGCCATAGACGATATAGTCATCGAACTTTGCAGGGTCCCTTCCTGTCTCCTCTGATCCGAATCTCGATTCATAGAGTCTGGCTACAGTATCATGATCGTAGCACATCTCCTCGCCTTTCATAGTCGATTTGCACCTTGCCACGTAGATCTTCATACTGAGGGCACGGGCGACCTCGAATGCTAGCTGCGTCTTTCCTGTACCCGCCTCCCCCATCAAAAGCAGGGGTTTATCCATGGCAAGTGCGATATTAACCATCGTTCCTAGCTCAGGGGAGAGGAAATATCTATCAGTGCCGCTAAATCTCATTTCTTCATTTGAGTTCATAATCTCAAGTTCCTCTATTCTATTTTAGGTTTGTTATACAGCCACAAAAAGCCTTTGCAATAACCTTTCAACATAAGTATTCTTTTAAAAAAATGCCAACCGTAAATTTTAATACCTCATAAAACTTACCATAACATTAGTAACCCGAGTGCTTTATGGTACTTGGGGTTGTTTAAGAGTTTCTTAAGAATGATATTAAGATCGTGGTCTATATTGTCGGCGTCGACCCAGATTATGGGAATTCCAATAGATGATGGGTTGCCTTCCAATCACGATACATAGATAGTGGAGACATGGAAGTATCTTCATGTCTGACGTTTGTCCTAACAATTCGATTATTTCGATTGGTAGTGTTTCATTATTTTGTGCTTCCAAATCAACACTGGTTGATCCTGCCAGAGATCACTGCTATCGGAGTCCGATTAAGCCATGCAAGTTGAGGGTGTTGATCTTCGGATCAATAACCCGGCGCACCGCTCAGTAACACGTGGATAACCTGCCCTTGGGTCTGAGATAACCCCGAGAAATTGGGACTAATACCAGATAGGTCATTAATGCTGGAATGCATAATGATTCAAAGCTCAGGCGCCTAAGGATGGATCTGCGGCCGATTAGGTCGTTGCCGGAGTAACGTCCCGGCAAGCCGATAATCGGTACGGGTTGTGAGAGCAAGAGCCCGGAGATGGATTCTGAGACAAGAATCCAGGGCCTACGGGGCGCAGCAGGCGCGAAAACTTTACACTGCACGAAAGTGCGATAAGGGGACTTCGAGTGTCAATGCACTGCATTGACTGTCCAGATGCCTAAAAAGCATCTGCTAGCAAGAGCCGGGTAAGACCGGTGCCAGCCGCCGCGGTAACACCGGCGGCTCGAGTGGTGATCGCTTTTATTGGGTCTAAAGGGTCCGTAGCCGGCTTGATAAGTCCTTTGGGAAATCTAGCAGCTTAACTGTTAGGCTTCTGAAGGATACTGTCAGGCTTGGGACCGGGAGAGGCTAGAGGTACTTCAGGGGTAGGAGTGAAATCCTGTAATCCCTGAGAGACCGCCGGTGGCGAAGGCGTCTAGCTAGAACGGGTCCGACGGTGAGGGACGAAAGCTAGGGGCACGAACCGGATTAGATACCCGGGTAGTCCTAGCCGTAAACGATGCGAGCTAGGTGTCAGTTACGGTGTGACCGTATTTGGTGCCTTAGGGAAGCCGTGAAGCTCGCCACCTGGGAAGTACGGTCGCAAGGCCGAAACTTAAAGGAATTGGCGGGGGAGCACTACAACGGGTGGATGCTGCGGTTTAATTGGATTCAACGCCGGAAAGCTCACCGGGAGCGACAGCAATATGAAGGTCAGGCTGAAGACCTTACCGGATTCGCTGAGAGGTGGTGCATGGCCGTCGTCAGTTCGTACTGTGAAGCATCCTGTTAAGTCAGGCAACGAGCGAGACCCGCGTCCACAGTTGCCAGCATTCCCTTCGGGGAGATGGGTACACTATGGAGACCGCTGGTGCTAAACCAGAGGAAGGAGCGGGCAACGGTAGGTCAGTATGCCCCGAATCTCCCGGGCTACACGCGGCATACAATGGTCGGGACAATGGGTATCGACCCCGAAAGGGGAAGGCAATCTCCTAAACCCGATCGTAGTCCGGATTGAGGGCTGAAACTCGTCCTCATGAAGCTGGAATCCGTAGTAATCGCGCTTCAAAATAGCGCGGTGAATACGTCCCTGCTCCTTGCACACACCGCCCGTCAAACCACCCGAGTGAGGTCCATGTGAGGGTGTGATTGATTGTCATATTCGAATGTGGGTTTTGCAAGGGGGGTTAAGTCGTAACAAGGTAGCCGTAGGGGAATCTGCGGCTGGATCACCTCCTAACAATAAAATACCAATCGAAGTCGATAAATTGTTAGGACAGCAATATCAATTAATATGTGATTGCGCTGGGGCTTGGTTTTGGGCTCGTAGCTCAGCTGGAAGAGCGCCGCCTTTGCGAGGCGGAGGCCCTGGGTTCAAATCCCAGCGAGTCCATTTATGCACTTGATGTTCTTAGGACATCAGGGAAGGGCTGATAGCAACTGCTAAATGAAGCCGTGTATATGCTTTGCGACTCAGACGCTAACTGGATTTAGTGAAGTAATTGCTGGTAATTCTGCCATTTGTTGGATGGCTTGGCTCAAACGCCGAAGAAGGACGTACCAAGCTGCGATAAGCCTCGGGGAGACGCAGGGATTCTACGAACCGAGGATCTCCTAATAGGACCTCCAGATGCACAAGCATCGATCCAGTAATTCTGGATTGGGAACGCCCCGGATTGAAACATCTTAGTAGGGGCAGGAATAGAAATCAAGAGAGATGCCGTTAGTAATCGCGAGTGAAAACGGCTAAGTTCAAACCGAACCGCATTCTTAAAGGAATGTGGAATGTGGTGTTATAAGTTGAGCCTACTGGGCCCGACCCGGCGAAGTCGAAGTTCCCTGGAAAGGGACACCAAAGAGTGTGATAGTCACGTAGACGTAAACTGGAGGGTTCTGGTTCATACTTGAGTACTGTGGGTTGGATATCCCGCAGAAATTTGGGAGGCACCAACTTCCAAGACTAAATACGTTTTGAGACCGATAGCGTAATAGTACCGTGAGGGAAAGCTGAAAAGTACCCTAAGAAGGGAGGTGCAAAGGGCCTGAAATCAGATGGTGATAGTGCGATATGGCTTCAAAGAAGTGATACATCTCGAAGGAAAATTTCGTGAGGAATCTGTACAAGAGATGTTAATCAGGGTCATATCATACGTTTTGAAGAACGGACCAGGGAGTGTATTTTAGTGGCGAGGTTAACTTCGTAGGAAGATAGCCCAAGGGAAACCAACAAGCACGCAGCTTCGGCAAGGTGCGGCGTATTAAAGTGCGTGGAGTCACTAGGGTACGACCCGAAGCCAGGCGATCTAGGCGTGGGCAGGTTGAAGCGTGGCGAAAGCTGCGTCGAGGACCGCTAGCGGTATTGATGTGCAAATCATTCGCGTGACCTGTGTCTAGGGGTGAAAGTCCAATCGAGCCTGGGAATAGCTGGTTCCTTCCGAAACATGTCGCAGCATGACCCGGCTGGAGATAGTCAACGAAGTAGAGCTACTGATTGAAGGATCCGGGGGGGAAACCCCTCGCTCTTCTGTCAAACTCCAAAATCGTTGTCGTCGTAGAAGGTCGGAGTCCGGGCTGGGGGGTAAGCTTCCAGTCCGTAAGGGAGACAACCCGGACCGAGGTTAAGGTCCCCAAGTGTCAGCTAAGTGTCAACACTAAAGGGAGTCTTGGGCCCTAGACAACTGGGAGGTGAGCTTAGAAGCAGCTACCCTTTAAAGAGTGCGTAACAGCTCACCAGTCGAGGTTTAAGGCCTTGAAAATGGACGGGGCTAAAGCTGACCACCGATACCTCGGGACTTCGAAAGAAGATTCAGTAGGAAGGCGTTGTGTTTGGGTGGAAGCATGGTTGTAAAATCATGTGGACCGAATAGAAACGAAAATCCTGGTAATAGTAGCAGCATAGTTGGGTAAGAATCCCAATCGCCGAAGGGGCTAGGTTTCCTCGGCAATGTTCGTCAGCCGAGGGTTAGTCGATCCTAAGATATGTCCTAACTGGAGCATGTCAAAAGGGAAGCAGGTTAATATTCCTGTACCATCCAGCCGTATTGCGTAAGCAACCTGACGCTTTAGGGTAGATCAGGCGGTGCCGTCGCGCCGTTCAAGCACATAAATCTGTGGAGTGCCGTAATGGCGAGAAACGGATGAAAGTGTGATGACGAAAGCCGATTGATCCCAGGAGCCCGTGAAAAGGGGGCTGGACGATCGTACCGAGAACTGACACAGGTGCCCCTAAGCTGAGAAGGCTAAGGCGTGTCGGATATAATCTAGCTAAGGGAAATCGGCAAATTGGCTCCGTAACTTTGGGAGAAGGAGTGTCTGCTCTGAAGGGAGCAGATCGCAGTGACAAGGGAGCTCTAACTGTCTAATAACAACATAGGCGATCGCAAGTCTGTAAAGATTAGTACGATCGCTGAATCCTGCCCAGTGCGGGTACCTGAAAACCCGGTTC
>JAXHTJ010000020.1:0-25180 GCA_034190245.1 Halobacteriota archaeon
CTTCAAGTCGCTTCATAAAGATCAGGTAGCTCATCTGCTCTATCGAGGTGAGCGGATTGGAGAGACCTCCACTCCAGAACTTGTCCCAGAGCAGATCGATCTTTGATTTAAGTTCGGGTGCTAAACGCAATGTATTGCCTCCTTTTCTGTCATGCTAAAAGCTCCCCTGTAAATGCTTTTTGCATCAGTGCATTGAATAAACCCTCTATCTCTTCTTTTGATTGGTTCTGGTATTCTCGCATCTTTTCGACTTTTTCAACGATTTGGGCGAATTGGTTTTGGAGTGAGATTGGGGGGAGTGGGATGTCAAAATTCTTCATAATTCCTGTGTTCAAATTTGGTTGGGTTCCCTCAGGAGCCATTTTTCTTAAGTACTCGCTTATACTATTAATTAGTTTCAAAAGAAATATCTTATTCAGGTCTTGGTCAATATCTTCGAGTGACAACCACCCATCGTGAATACAACCATCTATTTTGAGTATTCTGGCAAATCCTAAACTTACACCGCAATTTGCAAAGATCAAAGATCCGGCCTTCAATAAAACACTTTTAGAAACCCCTTCTTCAATTATTTTTTCCTCAGTACTTTCAATATATAAATCATTGCCTTTGGTTCCGTCCCCAATTTTGATCCATGGAACTTTTCCCCCCAAATAATTTTTAATGGGTCGAGGGGAAGCCCCTCGCTTTATACGACATAATTCACCCAATTTTACCAACTCCCACCCTTTCGGATTCTTCACAGGATCCCCAAACATCTCAAAAAAAGTGCTCTTCAAAAACTGATCAATAAGCTCATCTGCCTCTGCCTGAAGGCGTTTGGTCTGCTCTGCTTTTTCGAGTATGGAGACGATTTTTTGTTGTTTTTCCAGATCTGGTTTGCCGTTTTTGAAGGGGATGGGGATTTTTAGGTTTTCTAATATCGATTTATTTATTGCTTTAAAAGTAGAACCAGCCCCCTCTTCCTTAAGCTTATTTTTGATACATCTAAGAAAATAAAATAAATATGAATTTTCTCCTTTGTTTAATGATATTGAAGCTAGCCCTCGTCCGATACAGTAATCAATATCTGCAATATTAACATCTCCAACTGGTGCCCTTACTGATATGAGAATACTTCCCTTTGAAGCTTTTTTTAATGGTTTTGTTGTAAATTTTATATGTTTTGGTGAAATAGGGCCAAATTCAGCTTTTCCTTGTAGAAAAGGCATCCCTTGACTTATATTATTGTATGTGTCTCCTGGAGGGGATTGTCCCATTATTATTTCAGCCACATCTATTAATTTCACCCACCTCCACCCCTCCGGCAGCTCCTTCATCCTTCACCCTCCAGTTCATCAAGCATATAAGAAAGGCTGTCGTAGTAACCCCAACCGATGCCTTTCGCATCATCAACTATCTTCTTCAATCTCGGTCGGAACCGTTTGGTGAGCTCTTTGTCGCCTATCCTGTTAAGGGAGTCTGTGACATTCCCAAACATGGATTCCATGCTTGAATAGAACCGCTCGTCTATATCACCGTACTCATTTGTGAATCTGGTACCGTTCTCGACGTAGTAGATCATAAGATCAATTACACCCCCGATATCCCCATTTGCTTTTTTGAAGTCCGAGATGGCCTTTTTTGCTGTTCGGAGTCGAATCTTACCGATCCCTCTTTTGGGAAAGAATTCATCTTCTACTATCTTCTTGTAATACTCGATTACTTCCTTTATCTCCGAAGGTCCGGCAAGTTTTGCTTCTACATAGGCTCGATTGTCTTTTCCCAACCGCACAAGCTCTTGCATTAGTGCAACAAGTTCTGACTTGCTCATATTCTCCAATCGCCTTTTAAGTTTGGTCTTTTCTCCTTCCACAACTTTCACCCACTTTGCACCTGTCCGATTGTTACTTTCTTTACTGTTTCCATTTCCTTTTCATCTGATAATTTGTTAATCAAAAACCGTATCCAAGTATCCGTATATACATAATCTTTATGTGTTCTATCATAAACACAGTACTTAGTATTACAATTTTCAGGGTTGGATGAGGTTGATTCAGGCCTCACTCCGTAGTATTTCCATGCTTTAGTATGAACATGCATTGTAAACTCAGGTATAGTCTTTTTAACCTCTTCAACAACTTCTCCGGGTCTAAATTTATCTAGATTTACCACGGGGACATGTTTATCCTTTAGTAATACAACCGCTTTTTCATATTGTTCCATTTCGTCAACGTTTGTAGGATCATAATGAACGAACTCAACAGCAATGTCCGATGTTCTTGGATTATTCCCAATTTTTGGAATTAAAAATACTCTATAGCTATACTCTTGGCTGTTCCATATACTATCGTCTAATTCACCACGATACCCCTCAATAAATTTCATAACTTCAAGAAATCCTTTTCTTTGTGCAATTGTTTTAGTCGAATCACTCATTTTACTAAATTGTAGAGATATAGGTAAACTTTCTTTTAATGCATAATTTTCTCCGAATTCCTTGCAAAGAATCTCTTCAAAATTTAAAAGCAATGATTGGCACTCACCAAATATTTTATGGTCTAACTCAGGCAGAAAACGGTGTTCTATCTTGTTTCTTAACTCTATAAAAAATTCAACATTTTTTCTCACAGAGGCATTACCATCTTTTATGTATTCTTTAATAGAGGTCTCTAGATTCCAAGCTTTTTTATCGTTGTCGATATATACATATCTATTCGAATTCTTTTTCCGATAATAATACTTTATTCCATCTCGCTCAAAGATTGCATGAAGGAGTGCTGTCCACGCGATGATCATCATAACAATGTATCCATCCGAGCGAAACGATGTGGCGGGTTTATTATATATATCTACTGCAAGAAGAGCGGATTCTCTTGCTTTATTAAGATTTTCTTTGACTCTAACTGGCAAACCTCTCATCCTTCACCCTCCTCTTCTCCTTCCACGACTTTCACCCACTTTGCACCTCGTCCGATGCCGGTAGACCTGATTATCCCATCATCCCGCAACGTTCGAAGAACATGCCTTATCATGTCCCTGCTGATTCCGGGACACTCGTTCTCAATATCGGATATTGAAAAAGGACCCACCTTGCGATCGATTGCAAGTTTGATCTGCTCGGTCTTTGAGCCCCTGCCGGTGGTGATCGTGCCCACCCTCTCTTCAAACTCCTTGTATGCCCTGATCAGAGTGCCCCAGAAATAGGTCAGCCAGGGCATAATGTCGTGGTCTTCCTCATGCCACTTCCGTGACGATATTTCCAATGTTTCGTAATAGCTCTCTTTTGTCTCTTCGAAGATCCTCTCCAGGCTTATGAATCTTCCAACTTCATAACCTGCCTTATAAAGCAGAAGTAATGTGAGTAGACGGGCTATCCTCCCGTTTCCATCCTGGAAAGGATGGATACATAGAAAGTCAAATATCACAAGGGGGATAACGACAAGGGGATCTCTTCTATCAAGAGTAGCCTTATTGTACCGCTCTATCATGAGATCCATTGCTTTAGGGGTATTTTCTTGCGAAACCGGCTTAAAACGTATCCATTCGGTTCCGTCAGAGTATCTATCAATTATTACATTCTCTTTCTCCTTCCAGAGCCCTCCCTCTTCTGGCAGGTATCTGTAGATGATACTATGCAACTGTTTTATAACATTGGTTGTGAATGGGAGTAAATTCCATGATTCATGGATAAGGGAGAGGGCATCTCTATATCCCGCAACTTCCTGCTCGGACCTTCCTTCGGGCCTTGTCGATTTTTGAACGATCGCATGGATCCTTTCCCGTTTGACTATTATACCCTCAAGCCGATTTGAGGATTCTGTGGACTCAACGACAGCCAGGTTCTTTAAAGTCTCAAGAGCCTCGGGAGACTGGTGATTAAAAAGCTCTTGCTTGCCTTTGTACTCGCCCAGTACCCTCAGGGTAGCAACGTGATTCGCATCGAAAACAATATGGTCCAGATATCTATCTGTCAGGGAGTTCAAATATCTACCACCTACCATCCACCTCAGAAAAGGGGGTAATACAATATCCAAATGGGGTAACAAGTATATAAATATTACCCTATTTAGAGTAACTTCTACTTGATCCCTCTACCCCTCTGCACTATCTCCCTGCAACTATGCCCCTGCAGTGGATAACTCTTCTTCCATCTGATTGCAGATTTCTACAAAGTCCTCCAGTTCGTCAGTTGAGAACATAGGTGTAGGTGCATTTAAACCGAAGTTTATGAATGGCAGATTGAAGAAATCACTTACTTCGATATGTTTCTTGCTACAAAAGACCGTTCCTATCATTCTGATAAAATTGAGCTGATCGGCGGTGTACTGCTTGTTGTTTTCAATTATATATGTCTGAAACTTCGCTCTTATCTCCTCTTCCGGATCAGGGAATCTGTAGAGTCCGAGGATATTTTTTATGAACTGGACTAGTGTGCCCTTGCTCTGATCATACACCTTTCTGAGCTGGTCCTCGGTGATATATAGCTCAGGGCTGTTCAATGTATCTTCGAGCTTCCTTAAGTCTTCCTCTGTCAGTACTTCATCTCTTGAGATCTTGATCACAGTCGGATGTTGATCTGCCAGTTCCTTAACCCTGCCTTCAACCTTCTCCTTATAAACCTCAATGTACTCCTCTTTTGATTCGGGACCGAATTCTATTATCTTCCTCTCCTGTATTATGTCGTCAAGATCAAGAATTATCTGAGGCACAGGTTCACTCCTCTTGTATCTCATCAACTCGGAAAAATCATCCAAAAGCATCTGACAGTCAGAAATAGTCAGCTCTTCCCAGAACTTGTGCGTTAAAACCCTGTCAAGCAGATCCCCCTTCTCTTTTACATCATTGAGTGTTCTTGGTAGGCAGTTCAGCATCTCACCGATCCCTTCCTTAAGCCGTTCCTTCTCAGGCCCATCGCCCGTAAGAAGGGTAAGAGCCAGACGTTCAACCTTCAAAGTAAAAGAGGCCACATTCATATTTACATCCTGCTTGTATCTCATGAGTAAAGCAATCTTTTCCTTCAGGAACTTTAACGGATCCAGACCGACATTGTCCCATAAACTCGGGGAGAGTGCCATCTCAACATCCTTCAGATTCTCCCTGATCAGAACAGAATCTTTTGGTAACGAAGCTACGTCTTCGAGTATCTTCTTCTTGACCACTTCTTTTTGCTGCTTGTCACCAAATGATTCCAGCATCTCAAGTTCCTTTAACCTCGTCAAAAATATCCTTGTTGTAACCGCCTCACACACCTCTTTTTGATCACCTTCAGGGTGCATATCAAAGTATTCAAAATTGTTCCAAAAGTCAAATATCTTGAAGTATTCCTTCTTACCATCGGGTAGAAGGTCTCGATTTTTGCATACTTTGTCCGATCTTGTCCCCCTCCCTATCATCTGCCAGAATTTAATCTTTGAAAAGACAGGCTTTGCAAATACGAGATTACAGACTTCAGGAACGTCAATTCCTGTGTCAAGCATATCGACTGATATCGCCACACGAGGAAAACTCTCCTTCTTAAATTCGGAAATCGAATCCTGGGCTTTTAAATCTTCTGAGACGATGATCTTTGCGAGTCTATTCTTGTGCACAGGATACAGCTTTTCAAATGCTTCCCATATCCTTCTTGCATGCCTCTTTGAGATGGCAAAGAATATGGTTTTTGCAGGAAGTGTTCCGGATTTGTCCATCAGGCAGTTGTCCATAAACTCCCTTACTATCGATTCGTTGGTGCCGATTACGGCCACCTTCTTCTCTATCTCGGTTCCCTCGAAGTTGATATCTTCCGGATCTATGCCCTTCTCCTGTAACTCCACTATCTGGTCTCTTGAGAGATCCCCTTTTGTTATACCTTCGATCTGGAAGTGCGTTCTTGCACCCAGTACATGCTTTCTGAAATCACAAAGTATCCCATCGGCTACTGCTTCATCATAATCATATAGTGCAGTGGGCACACCACCCTCGCAATCGAAGAACCTGAAGGTATTTCTGTCTATGATATCCGCCGGAGTTGCCGTAAGCCCGATCTGTATTGCATCAAGATAAGTGAAAACCTCCTTCCATTTGTTGTATATGGAACGATGGGCCTCGTCAGAGATGATCAGATCAAATTCTCCCGGCGAGATAAGATATCTTCCGGAACTGTCCTTCTGATTATAGCATTCCATAAATGTCTGAATTGTAGAGACAAAGAGGCTTTTCTCTCTTTCAAATACTCCGGACAGAATCATAGATTTTGGTTCCTCGGGAAAATAGACTTTATACCCTTCATCAAAAGCTTGACTGCGCAGAGCTTTTCTATCCGTAAGAAATAGCACCTTCTGAACCCAATTTGCTCTCATCAAGCAGTCGATTATCGCCATAGAAACTCTTGTTTTACCAGTCCCCGTGGCCATTACAATCAATGTCTTGCGGTGCCCACCCTCGATATGCTCTAACACCCGTTTTGTGATCTCAATACTCTTTGCACGATCTATAATCCTGGAATCCACACCGATATCTGCCAGAGGTAATCTTTTATCGACCTGATAACGCAATCTTTCAAGATCTCTTTGGGAAAAGAATCCCTTAACCATCCTTGGTCCGTACCTCTCCCGATCTAAAAACCAGATCTCATAACCATTTGACATGAAGATAAAAACATCTCTTCCAATCTGGTTTTTGATATCATTTGCGTACTCTTCTGCCTGTGTTTGAGCCGAGATAAGGGGATCTTTGGATGTTCTTTTAGCCTCAATAATAGCTATGGGAGATCCCACACTGTCAAGCAAAAGATAGTCTACATATTTACTCTCCAAATTATTTTGTAGAGTGCCAGACATTCTTTTGTAATCCTGGGTGCAGAAATCAGACTGTTTTGTGTCGACCTCGGTTAGTATGATAGACCTATCCTCAACATCCCAGCCTTGTTCCCTTAAGAGAACATCTATTTTTTGCCGCCGAGTCTGGAACTCGTTCAGATCCCTACCCATCTTTATCACTTTCAGGAATAATAATCATTTTTCATATTTGAACATATATTAAAATACTACGCACATAATGGGGATGTTGATTGAATTATTGATATATATTCATTATGTCACATGCATATCGATTCTGCTCTGAAGAAATCTAAATTTAAGGTGGACACTGTTCCGACTTTGCACTTGAAGAAGCCTCTTAGTATGGCTTTAGGAATAAAGAACAGGTATCTTGATTTTTCGATCTAATTATAAAAAGGGCAGAAGAGCCCTTTTATCTAGGTTAAACAATAGTAAAAGTATATCACTTCACAAAAAGTGTCCCTTTCCCTATACCTCTCACAGCAAGATCGCCTGTATACTTCTTAAGCTCGACCGAGTCCACTGATTCTGTACCTTCATATCTAAAGGAAGGAAGCATCTCAACGTCTCCTTTTACAATGACTGTGCCTTTCTTCATCTCAGCACCGGGAAGATCTGCATTGCCTTCTATACTTATCTTGCCACCGGTCATATTGACTCCGGCCAGTATACCAGCGTTTCCTTCGACCACAATCTCCCCATCAGACATATACTCGCCGAGATAATCGCCAACTTTACCCTTTACAACGATCTTGCCACCGGTCATACCTACAATCTCACCTCTGTAGGATGAACCGACATAGTCACCGGCATTGCCTTCTATTATTAGCTCACCACCTCTCATCTCCCGTCCGGCCCATGAATCGGCGTTTCCTTTAACTGTTATGGATCCACCTGTCATAAAAGCACCACAGTGCATATCAACGTCCCCGTTCACTATTACTTTTCCTGCGGTCATACCTGAACCTATTCTTTTTACACGGGAAAAATCGCCTTCTAAAATTATAGTCGTATCTTCAGGGCCTGCAGAGCCATCTACTTTTATATCAAATAGAGAGCCAAGCTCGACCACCTTATTTCCATACCACGTTTCCATTGAGTTTATCTCACCAACGGTCTTCCCGGCAAAGTTATCAGGTGTTATTAGATATCCATCAATAGAGATCTTAAATGACTCCTTTGGTTTTATTGTTACCTTCTGTTCGGCCATCTCTACGCCTCCTTTGTGCTGATTTTGAAAGTATGTGGTAGGTAAGCATCCTGCACCGGGTAATTTGAAATATTCACAGAGTAATACTCCTTGAACTTCTCTTCAAGATCAGGTAACATAGCATCCGTAAGTGATTTATCAACCTCTGGATCGACAAAGAACGTCCTACCAGTGGGTACCGAAACGATCTCCTTATCCTTTACAACTATCTCTCCACCTTTTATCGTGTATGCTGTATAGGATAATGCATCCTCTATCATGGCATAGTCTACAGATGGGTCCACTTCTTCAGGCATTATGTTGTATATGGCAATATCCGCATCTGCACCAACTCCGATATGCCCCTTCCCAAATTTATCCAGGCCCAGGATTTTTGCAGGACCGGATCTTGTCATTACCGCGATATCATTCCAATCAAGCTCTCTGTCGATCGACGGTATTATCGCCCTCTTGTTTATAGCATCACTCACGACCCCTGACATAGCTTCCTCTCTCTTCTTTTTGCTCATAAGCAACGAGATGATAAGTGGATAGAATGTGAAAGGACACCCGTTAGGATGATCGGTTGTCAGAAAAACCTTCCATGGATCATCCACAAGAAGCGCCAATTCCAATCCAATTGCCCACTGAATGACGTTTACGCCGACCTTTGGGGAATATAATATCGGAATTATTCCACCACCGGTTTCAAGCTCCACATCATTATTACTCCATTTTCTTCTGGACAATTTATGCAGATCGAATTCCATAGGTCCATCAGCGGTCATGGTAGTCGTTTCACAGAACATTACGGCTCCGATATCGCATGTGAGGTTATCATGAGAGTTCACATACTTGGCTATCTCGTCGGCCTTTGACTCGAAGTCACCCCAGTTCGATCCGCCGTATGAATGGAACTGTGCATGTGCAGCATGCATGACCTGTCTTCTATTGGATCTGTTGATCTTCTCAATCACTTTGAATGTCTCAAGGGTGGTATTGTAGTTTCCGGGATGGCCCAGATTGTTACAATGGATGTGGATTGAGTGTGGCAGATTCAGGCGTTCGTTTATCTCTGCGAGAGCCCCTATAATCTCTGAAGGTGAAACATCAAAGTTAGGTACCCTATCATTTATACTGCTAACGTTTTTACCCCATGCCCAGGCCTCGACACCGCCGGGATTCACTATCTTTATTCCATATCCTTTGGTGGCTTTTATCATCCAGGAGATGTATGCAGCAAGTTTATCCATATCGCCTGATTTTATGCATTCCATCACCATCCAGTGGTTGTCGAGTAGAGGTATAGCACCTTTATCGACGATTGGAATCTCCTCAAGTTCCTCGTGAGTGTGCCGAGCCGTCAGAGGAGGCATGGCTGCTTCCATCAAAAATGTATAGCCCATCTTGGCATACCTGTACCCTGTTGCATAAACGTTGGGTACGCTACATCCGGAGTAAGATCTTGTTATTTTACCTTTAGGTTCTATCCCTCTCCTACCATCCTCTGGCCTCATCAACCTTCCAGAATTTACCTTACCTCCGGCTATATGGCTGTGGCCTTCTACCCCACCAGGCATAACAAGTCTTCCACCAGCATCTATCACCTCAGGCTTCTTTGCATCCGAGCCAATCTTACCATCCTTTACGAAGATGTCCATCTTCTCTCCGATTATCTTATTTGCAGGATCGTAAACAACTCCGTTCTTTATTAACAGTTCTGGCATTCACTCAGCCCCCTTCAGTTCTTTGACCTTCAAAAGTATCCTATCAAGTATCTCTTCATCCGTTAGATAGTCAGAATCCACAAGCTTTTTAAGTCTCAGTGGAACGCTATCCATACGATAAGCAGTTCCTTCTGCTTCTATTCCAACTACTGCAGACGGTATCACAATATCTGCAAGTTCATTCGTTGGATTTTGAAACGGATCTATCTGGATGACTGGAATTTTTGCCAGAGATTCCACTGGTCTTTTTGGAAAATTAGCCGCCGGATCCGATGCGATTATAAGGGCTGAGTCGCATTCTTCCCTATTCAAGACATCAATAGCCGCTGTTTCACCTGGATTGTACCAAGGATAACCTTTCGAGAAATCAATAGCAAATGGAAAACCTGTCTCCCATGTCAGCACCTGCCCAAAACCGGCCACATTGAAATGACCTCTCATAGCCATTATAGTAAATTTTGTGTGGGCATTCAGTTCATCAACAAGGGATATGGCGTTCCAGATGTTCTTGTGATGTCCTCTTGATTGTGTTAAACCCATGCCAAAGAATAAAACTCCAAATTTGGCACTCTTCATCCTCTCTACTGTTTCAACAAGTTTCTCCTTTGAGATGCCACCAACCTCTTCCGGGACAACGTCTGATTGTCCTGCAAGTATTGTCCGCAAAGCAGAAAATATTGCGTAATCGGTACCAGGTTTCAAAAGAACGAACTCATCTACAACATTTGCAGTCTCAGTGTGGCGAACATCAAAGACCATCACATATCTTCCCTTTCTTCCCTCCTCACTGAAGAGCCCTTTTGAGTACCCCGAGTATCTACTCATATGCCTTGGATGGGCATGTGACTGGTTTGTTCCCCAGTATATTACCAAATCCGCCCTGTTCTTTATCTGACCAAGTGTACAGGTGGGTAGTCCCACTCCCTGGATTGCTAGAACAGATGGGCCATGGCAGACAGACGCAGTACTATCGATTACTGCTCCTATCTCAGCGGCAAGTTCGGCCCCCTTTTTTTGGGCTTCGCATACCGTTGAACTCCACCCATACATAAGTGGCCTTCTTGAATTTGAGAGAATCTCAGCGGCCTTATTTATTGCCTCATCATATGTTACTTCTTTAAATACGCCATCATCCCGGATCATGGGACTTTTAATCCTGCTTTGGCATAATAACTTACCTTCACCCATCTTGCAGGCATCTCTCACTTCAATGATACTATTATCCTCAATATCAACGATCAGGTCATCGCATAAAGAACCACAGACAGGGCACAATACATCTGTAATCGTTTCCATCTATTCACCTCCATATGATTTAATCATCTTTTCGATGGAAAGTATCTTCTCATTTGTTGGTGTTATCTCAACATCCATTCCTTTGTACTGAGGCATACCAACGCCGTAAGTGTTTGGATCAACTATGGCATTTGCAAAAGGACCCATAGGGATAAAGGCTATTCCGCTTGGATTGCCATCATCTCGTTTAACCCTCACCACTACTTCCCCAAATTCTGATTTCACCTTTACTTTACTCCCTTCTTTTATGTGTAGCTCATCCATGTCCTTTTTGTTCATCTCACAGACTGATACGGCATCAAAATACCCGCTGCTCATCTTCTCTTCTTTAAAGATTCCTTGCTCAAGGACCCTTCCTGTTATCAGTTTTGCTTTAATGTTCCTCATAAGAGCTCTCCTATCTTATAATCAATCAATACACTCCTTCCTGTTTCAACGGAGATGGCCCCAACTCCTTTATTTTTTCAGTTACCATTTTAACTGTATTGGAGAACTTTTCACCTTCGGTGGCAGAAACCCACTCCAGGTGAAGGCGTTCTGGCTCAAGGCCAAGTTCGTCTACCATCTCTTCTAAAAATTCGTATCTGTTTTTGGTGTTATGGTTCGCATTGATATAATGGCAATCGGCTATATGACACCCTGTGACGAGCACGGCATCTGCTCCTTCCAGAAAGGCCATCATAACAAATGCAGGATCAATCCTTCCCGAGCACATTACCTTGATTATCCGTACACTGGATGGGTACTGCATTCGAGAAACACCAGCCAGGTCGGCACCTGCGTACGAGCACCAGTTGCAACAGAATGCAATTATCTTTGGTTTAAACTCCATTTCAATCACCACCAACCTCAATAAGTCTCTCTTCATACGTGAAGGCACTCTTTATTTGGGCTACAATCTGGTTGGTTTGTACATGTCTTTGATCAAGAGCTCCTGTCGGGCAGGTTGCAACACATGCACCACAACCTTTGCACAACGCTTCGATTATATTCAGTTTATCTTCAACAAGGCTCAGTGCCTGGTATGGACAAATCTTTACACAAAGCCCACAACCAACACAAACCTCTTCATCTACCTTTGACGATATGGCAGGAACCTTGACATACCCCTTTGACAGGGGAATAGCCGCACCAGATGCTGCTGCAAGAGCCTGAGAAACACTTTCTGGTATGTCCTTTGGAGCATGGGCACTTCCACAGACAAATACGCCATCAGTGGCAAAATCAACAGGTCTAAGTTTGACATGAGCTTCGAAGAAAAATCTATCCTTGATGCCAAGGGGTACCCTCAGCATCTTTGAAACATCGTAACCATCCTGATGCTGAACAAGTGGTGTTGATAGGACAACCAGATCGGCCGGATATTCCAGTTCCTTCCTCATAAGTTCATGATAATATTTTACATTCAACTTCCCATCATCTCCTGTAATTTCAGGCGGTCTATCAGGGGTGTATTTCTTAAATCTAATACCTGACGCCATTGCCCTTCGATACAATTCCTCATACTCCACGCCGTAAACCTGAATCCCATTATGCAGGATATAAACGGTTGTATCAGGGTTCTTCTCCTTGATTATCATTGCATTTTTGATAGCCACCATGCAACATATCCTTGAGCAGTAGGAAAAATGAGATCCCCTCGATCCTACACATTGGATCATAACTACCTTATCCGGTTTTCCGAGCTTTCCTTCCTTCATGCGAGTCTCAAGCTGGAGCTGGGTTATAACATTATCGTATTCCCCATATCCATACATGCCCTCAGGCTCAAATTCCAAGGCTCCAGTAGCAACAATTACAACGCCTGCATTGAACTTAATATTCTCTCCCCCCTCCTCTAAACTGACTTCAAAATTACCTATGTAACCTTCGATATCCTTGAGGGTGGCTGATGTATGAAGTCTGATATTCTTATTACTCTTCACAGCTTCCACTTTCTGATTAAGTACTTCAACGGCATCTTTATTTGTTGGAAAAACCTTGTAGAGTTTCCTGTGCATACCTCCAAGTTCTGCCTCCTTTTCCACAAGATGCGTCTCAAAACCCTGATTTGCAAGCGACAAAGCAGAGGTCATCCCCGCGATTCCACCACCAATTACCAAAGCAGGGGGCTTTACTTCTAACTTTGACTCCTCCTGGGGCTCAAGGAGTGTGGCCCGGGAAACACCCATCCTGACAAGCTCGCAAGCCTTTTCAGTGGCCTCTTCTGGTATTTTCATATGAACCCAGGAGCAGTGTTCTCTGATGTTTACAAACTCAAATAAATACGGATTTAGCCCTGCGTCTTCGCATGCTGACCTAAAGAGGGGCTCGTGTGTGCGTGGTGTGCATGAAGCAACAAGCACTCTGTCAAGATCCTTTTCGTTTATTGCGTGTTTAATTGCTGTTAATCCGTCATCTGCACACGTGTACAGATTCCTCTCTGCGAAAACAACACCAGGAAGACCCTTTGCATATTCAACAACCTTTGGAACGTCTACGACTCCACCAATATTGGTACCACAATGGCAGATGAAAACACCGATTCTTACCATGATTACACCTCTGAAATAACCTCTCCTGCCCTTGAAACCGCTCCCTTTGCCTGCGTAACCGATTCTGGTATGTCTTTTGGACTTTGGCAATAACCAGTTACAAAGATACCATCCCTTGTGGAATCCATAGGAGCATATAATGGATCTGTCACCTTGAAGAATCCATGCTCATCAAGCTCGACGCCCAAAACATCAGCGAGTTGATCGATACCCGTTGGAGGCTTTAAAGTGGTGCATAAAACCAGGAGATCTGCCTCCATACTTTTTGTTTCACCAGTAACCGTATCATCGTACCAGACCAAAAGGTCCTTTTCCTCTGTCTCTTCTACCCAGCCAGGTCTACTTCTTATATATGTTACCTCATACTCGCTCTGCGCTCTATCGATATACTCTTGAAAACCTTTTCCAAATGCCCTGAGATCCGTGTAAAAGATATATGGCTCCAGATCCGGATAATGTTCCTTTGCCAGTATCGATTCCTTCGTTGCGTGCATGCAGCACACCGAGCAGCAATACGGGTTTTTATTCAAGTCCCTTGAACCGACGCATTGAATAAATGCCAGCTTCTTTGGTGTCTGTTTATCGGATGGGCGATCGAGATGCCCTCCTGTTGGGCCAGAAGCACATATCAACCTCTCGTACTCCATTGCAGTGATCACATTGTCAAACTTGCCATAGCCGTATTCCACCATCTCTGTTGGATCATATGTATCGAAACCAACTGCAACGATTATTGCTCCAACATCGAATACTATCTCCTCTGGCCCCTGGTACATATCAATGGCATCCGTGCCGCAGATCGAAGAGCAGTTGCCACATTTTACACAACTTTCGACGTCTATTACGGCAACTCTCGGTACAGCCTGCTGGAAATAAAGATAGGCATTGCGCCTCTGGTTAAGCTCACAATTAAATTCATCCGGATTATGCTCATAAGGACAGGAAATTACACAATCACCACAGCCTGTGCATTTCTCCTCATCAACATACCTCGGCCTCTTTAATACACTCACCTTAAAATCTCCAGGACCACCTTCTACACCGACTACATCAGACATGGTAAAAACCTCTACGTTCTCATGACTGAAGCATTCCATCATCTTTGGTGCCAGGATACATATTGAGCAGTCATTGGTCGGAAATGTTTTATCGAGTTGGGCCATCCGCCCACCGATACTCGGAGTCTTCTCAACCAGATATACCTTCAGACCCCGTTCAGCAAGGTCTATAGATGCCTGTATACCGGCAACACCACCACCAATAACCATAACATTATTAGACATTTAGTCACCTCCTGTTTTCAATGCTCGAGAAACAATGACGCTTAAATCATCGATACTGATGTCGACTTTTTCCCTATCTACGGGAACCTTATTTGAAACAGAGCATTTCATATGAATTTTACACTTAGGGCACCCGGTTACCAGATAATCAGCTTCGGTATCCTTTGCCTCACATATTCTTTTTATCTGCATCTGTTTTGAATAGCTGTCACAATTGATCCATGCGCTTACCCCACAACAGATCGAACTTGATTTGGAGTTCTCCATCTCGATAACCTCTGCACCTATGGCATCCAAGACGTTTCTTGGGGCATCATATATACCAAGATGCCTTCCGAGCCTGCAGGGATCATGATAGGTGACTTTTTCATTGAGCTTGTTGAATTCAAGCTTACCTTCATCTATTAGCTCTTCCAACAACTCCGATATGTGAATGGGCTCAAAATCAAGATTGCCAAAGTACTCGGGATAATCAATTTTGAAGGTTCTGTAACATTCCGGACATGAAAAGACAACTCTTTTGACACCTTTGATATTCTCCAGGTTCAGTTTGGCAAGCTTCTCAAAGTTCTCAAAATCACCACCCCAGAGCAGATCATGTCCACAGCACCTCTCATCATTTATCAGTACCGGTTCTATTCCTGCTGCATTTAGTATCTGCACCGTGCTCTTGGCGATATCAATACTGTTTGTGATATCTCCAAATAAATTATCAAAATAGGGGAGGCAACCGACAAAGTATAAAAGATCGCCTTCTTTTCCTATCTTCAGGTCATCTGTAACCCAATTAAGTCTGTTCTGTTTAATATTTTTATTTGTCTGAATCTTTGCAAGAGATAGCAAGCTCCCTGCTTTTGAACAGTTCCCTATCGACCCGAGTCTACTTGCCTCAGATCTTGCCTTCTTCACAAAATCCACATACCTTACGTCTGATGGGCATTTTTCCCCACAGATACCGCAAGTAAGACATGACCAGAGTTCCCTATCGATCAACATTTCATCCTTTATTTCCGGATTATCAATTCCCTCAAGAGCCTTTTCTATCGTCTGCCTTGGAGAGTATGTTGGGTCAAACCTTGAAACGGGGCAGGCAGATGTGCATTTACCACATTCCACACAGTAATAAACCTTTGTTTCATTGATGAGTTCCTCTAGGTTGAATTCACTCTCTTTGGGAATTAAACCATTCTGTTTCAGTGGATTTGGACCTATCTCCTTCAATTCATCAACAAAATCGCCAACTACCTCTGCAAATCTTGCCCCCTCTGAAGCAGAAACCCACTCAAGATGCATCCTATTATCCAGTCCCAGGTCCTCCAAGATTTCACCGGTAGCGTTTATCCTCTTCTCGGCCTTCAAGTTACCAGAAATATAATGACAATCCCCTGGATGGCAGCCGCAGACTAAAACCCCATCTGCACCCAATTCGAGGGCTTTTAATATGTAGGAAGGTTCAACCCGCCCGGAGCACATAACCCTTATTATACTCACATTCGAAGGGTACTTTAGGCGAGATACTCCTGCCAAATCCGCTCCGGCATATGAACACCAATTACAACAGAATGCGATTATCTCGGGATCGAATTCTGTTTCTGTCATACTGGGACCTCCATTTTTGCCTTAATCATGGCAAGGATCTGATCATCTGTGAAATGCCTCATCGTTATGGCCCCATTACAGCATGCAACGGCACAGGCTCCACACCCCTTACATAGCACCTCGTTAATTCGAGAAGCAAAAACTCCCGGTCTCACCTCCTCCACCTTAGGGGCTCCATACTCGCAGGTCTCCTCGCATTCTCCACAACCCCTGCAGAGAATTTCATCTACACTTGCAACGGATGCTTCTGTCAGCAATACGTCTTTTGCAAGAACCCCACAAGCTACCGAAGCGGCACCTCTTGCCTGTGCAACTGTATCCGGAATATCCTTCGGTCCCTGGCAACAACCGGCCAAAAATATACCATCTGTGACCGTATCCATCGGACGCAACTTCGGATGTGCCTCTGAGAAGAAGCCATCCGGGCTTTGAGAGATTCTCAACAGATTTCCAATGTCTTTTGAATCCTCTTTTGGGACAATTGCAGTTGCAAGAACGACCAAATCAGCCTCCATTTCCATCGGTTTACCGAGTAATGTATCCTCTGCTCTTACTACGAGTTTATCTCCCTTTTTGTAAACTTCAGAGGCGTTTCCGCGGATATACTGGACCTTTTCATCCCGGACTCTATCATAGAACTCCTCAAAAGCCTTACCAAAAGCCCTAACATCCATATAGAATATTGATATGTTTGCATCAGGAACCTTCTCTCTAATAAGATGGGCATGTTTTGCGGTGTACATGCAGCATACACGAGAGCAATACTCATTTCCAACTTCTTTATCTCTGGACCCAACGCACTGAATCAGAACAATATTTTTCGGCTCTTTTCCATTTATAAGTATCTTTCCTTGAGTGGGCCCGGAAGCAGAAGAGAGCCTCTCGAACTCCAGTCCGGTGATGACATTATCGTATTCGCTATATCCATATTCTGGCTTTAGCGAAGGATCGAACATATCATAACCTGTTGCTATAACTATTGCGCCAACATCAAGCTCGATATCTTTTGGTTCCTGATATAGGTCAATAGCACCGGGTTCACAGATTGCCACACAATTTCCACAGGTATTGCAATGTTCTCTGTCTATTGCGTAAACAAGTGGTACAGCCTGAGGGAATGGAACATATGGGTTCCCCCTGAGCTCAATACCCATATTAAATTCATGTGGTATCCTTATATATGGACACGCCGAAGCACAATCTCCACAACCAGTACATATCTCTTCATCAATATATCTCGGTTTCTTTGTAACCGTTACTTTGAAATTTCCAACGTAACCTTTAACGCCAGTCACTTCTGAATAAGTCATCAGTTCAATGTTTGGATTCCTGGAAACATCTACCATCTTTGGAGTCAGTATGCATGCAGAACAGTCAAGTGTTGGAAATGTCTTATCGAGCTGAGCCATCCTTCCGCCTATGCTCGAATCCTTCTCCACCAGATAAACCTTAAATCCCTGGTCAGCGATACCGAGCGCTGTCGAGATTCCAGCTATCCCTCCGCCAATCACCAGAGCAGATTTTGTTACGCCAACCTCCTTTGATTCCAGCGGTTCTAACAACGATGCTCTGGCTACAGACGCTGATAATAGACCCATTGCTTTCTTTGTAGCCCTCTTCTTATCTTCATGCACCCAGGAGCATTGCTCCCTTATGTTCACCATCTCTAAGCAGTAAGGATTTAACCCCGATTCCTTCATAACCTCACGAAAAGTCGGTTCGTGGATTCTGGGTGAGCAGGCAGAAACAACTATTCTATCCAACCCCAGCTCCTCAATATCCCTTTTTATGAGATCCTGTCCTGGGTCGGAGCACATGTACTGATAATTCCTACTGATAGCCACATTGGGCAGCGATTCTGCGTGTTCCGTGAGCTTTTCGACGTCTACAGTCGCAGCGATATTTATTCCACAATGACATATATACACCCCGATCTTCATTGTTCTTCTCCTTTTAGCCTATCAAGATTCTTCTCCAACTTGGTTAAAGTATTTCATTTCTGAATAGGATACATCACATATTTTTTCCATTACTATAATAAATCATTCGTTTTTGTAAGTTATCTGGCTTTTGGAAAATATGGCAAACATAGTTGACAGGGTAGGAATTAACAAACTATCTGTCAACTATATGTCCTTCACTTAGGGCTTGGGCTACCTCTCATCTTTCTGGTATCCAAGCGAAAGATTTTTGTTAAGGAGTAGCATGTCACATACTATCGAAGGTGAAAGAATGTCTGAGATAGGCAAAGAAGTGAGGATTGAGAGGATCCTAGATAATAAGAGTGGTAATACATTAATAGTTCCAATGGATCACGGGATTTCATCTGGCCCTATCAAGGGTCTCATCGACATGAAGAAGGCTGTTGATGACGTAGCTGAAGGTGGTGCCGATGCCGTTCTGCTCCATAAAGGGATCGTGAGGGCAGGACACAGGGGGTATGGCAGGGATGTAGGTTTGATAATTCACCTATCTGCAAGTACCTCTCTTGGCCCCGACCCTTTGAATAAGGTCTGGGTTACAACCGTTGAAGAAGCGATAAGAATAGGAGCCGATGCCATAAGTGTTCACGTAAACGTGGGTGCGGATAATGAGCCAGAGATGCTTATGGCACTTGGTGAAACCGCAGAGATATGCAGTTATTGGGGGGTGCCACTTCTTGCAATGATGTACCCAAGAGGGGAGAAGGTTAAGAGTGAACACGATGTCGAGTATGTAAAACATGCCGCTAGAGCCGGTGCAGAGTTGGGCGCCGACATGATAAAGACGAATTACACAGGTGATCCTGATACATTCAAAGAGGTAGTGCAGGGATGCCCGGTACCTGTTGTTATAGCCGGAGGTCCCAAGATGAATACCGATGAAGAAGTACTCGTTATGGTTCGAAACTCGATAGATGCTGGTGGGAGAGGTGTTTCGATAGGACGAAACATATTTCAGCACAAGAATCCTGTAAAGATGACTACCGCTGTCTCAAGGATAGTCCACGATAATGCATCTGTGGAGGAGGCCTTGAAGGCACTAGCGGATTAAGTATCGATGTAAAGATAATTGTCAAATGACGCCAAAAAATATATAGATAATAACTGAAAGACTCATAGGTCGGATGAATAAACAATTGGTTTTTATCATAGCGATCGTAATTGTTTTTCTTGTTTCTACGAGTTTATTGGCTACCGTAGGTGATGGGTTGCGAGAATGGGATGAGGAGGACCCATCCAGGTTGAGAATATCCGATGTTGATATCTCTGCTGAGGCCTTAAGCGAGGGTGAAGCCCTCTTAACCATCATAACATATATCGATAACCGTGGTGGTCCCGCGGAGGATGTCAGTGTTCTTGTCAAGGCCTTCGATTCCGATACGAATCTATTGACTGTCGAGAACAGAACAGATGTTGGCGAGATCACAAGAAAGAAGACGAGCATCGTGAGGACGAATCTGAGTGTTCCCAAGGAAGGGGGGTACAGATTGGAGATTGTCCTATTTGACGCTGAGAAGATCTCTCAGAGTACCGGGGGGACGATTCAAGGTCTCTCAATGCTCGAGCCACCTTCGACTGCCAAGGTCTCGATAAGGGATATCGACTTCATGATGAAAGATGAAGTCGGTGATCATGTTACAGTGGAAAGTACCATCTATATCGATAACATCGGAAAGGAGGATACCAGCGGTCTTCGTGCCCTTGTGAAGGCGCGTGACTCCGAGACGAAGCTCATCGTTGATGAGAGCTGGATGGATCTTGGAACGCTTGAGAAGGACGCAACAACATCCAAATCCATAGATCTTAATCTTTTGAATACTCGAAATTATGAAGTGTATGTCCAGATCTGGCTCGATCAGAAGATAATAAAGCAGGGTAGTGGTCTGCTGATGCTGGGGGCCTTTGGAAACGGAACCCAGACCATCCAGACCGGAGTGCAGATGATCACTACAACACCTGAGGTTAAGGCGACTGATTTTATCTCGGCCGACGAGGATTACTATCTACCACCATCCGCCTCTTATGAAGAACCAATGGCGGAGGCCCCAGGATTTGAGAGCTACATGGCAATAATTGGAATTTGTATCGTATCCGTATTTTTGATACGTAGAAGGAGGAGGTGAAGGTTATGGCAGATGAAGAGGAGAAGAAATCAAAAGAATTTGATATGGCGGAGAACTTCAGGAAGGGTGTTTTCTTAATATTGATGATACTGCTTCTTATATCTACAATACATTTCTACATCTCGATTACAGATGCCGTCTCAACGCTCTTTGACTACAGATACAGGTCTCTTGTGAAGGCAGGTTTTGCGGCCTGTGTGATTGCTATTACTGCTCTTCTTCTAAGAAATGTGATTGTGGGTAAGAATTGAGTTTTAGCTATCTATCCACCTCTATTGAGGATGCTACTGAACCACTTGTATCTTCTCAGGACAAATCCGGGTATGACAAAAGCCAGATGGAACGGAAGTATCTGCATAACCTCATAATCTGCAATCAGCAGCAACCAGAAGGCGACTCCCACAAATATTATCAGAAGTCCGATTCTCTCTATCTTGTCCATTTTGATAACACCTCTCAATCATCTTTACATTCAAAGTACTTATAAGAAACGCTCCTACTTCAGAACCTCCATCTTCACCATTGTAAATACTGGCCCTCTGATGTCAATCTTTTTATTATTGTCGGTTATGTGACGATGTGCAACCGGATGGATCGCTATATTTATCTCACCGGGGACTTTAACAATTCTGACACGTTCCTCGCAATCTTCACCTTTGGCCGCTGAGACCTCGATATTCCTTGCCGCAAGGTACGCAAAAGCATCTACAAACCTGATCCCGGTGCTAACACCTCCCTCAAAGACCTTCTTCCACTTATCTATCCTGGGAAGGCCAAGAATATCTCCATTGTACACTACTATTTCATTTTTATAGGCAGGCCCACACAGCTTCGTATTCTCCTCTGGCTCGACGACCTTGACATTGATCTTCCTGCCGGTAAGATCCCCTTCCCATGCATCAAATTCACATGGGCTCGGCACATCCGCCTCAAGCTCACAGGTATTCACGATTGCATCGGCAATCTCACGTCCTTCTTCTGTCAGGGGTTTCTCCTTTATGGATACAAGCTTAGCAAGGTCGAAGTCGGACAACTCCCATGCAGAATGGAACTGTGGGTAGGAGAGAGCCCTGAGATCCGAAGAATCATAGAGGATCATTGCGAGTCTTTCGACACCGAGCCCAAGGTTCATCACCGGATATGGGATATCGTATTGGGCCAGCGCAGAAGGTGAGTATATCCCAAAAGTTGCGACCTCAACCCATCCATCGCTATACTTGGTGGTAGAATCAACCAGCTTTGGATGATAGGCAAAGATCTCGGTCTGAGTCTCCGGAACATAGTACTTGCTCCGCTTCTCATCGGGCATGAATTTGAAGTCTTCGAAGCCGAACTGGGACAAAAGCCCAACTGCAACCGCTTTTCCATGATCCAGACTCAATTCCTCATCCATCAGTACGCAGGATGCCGAGAAGTAATTCATCAACCTTGTCGGATCTTCCTGCTGCTCTCTTCTGAAGCATCGATCAATAGAGAACAATTTGATCGGAAAGATGTGCCTGTCCCACAGGGAGGCGAGTGTTATAAACCAGCCAGAGGTCATGTGACTTCTTAGGGTAAGCTTTGTCGGCAACGGTATAAGGTCTCTAAACTCAGGGAAGACCTCATCAAATACAGATGCAACCCTCGAATCGGAGATGTGAAGCGAGGCTGATATCTCGGCAATGATGTCATCCCCCTCGATCTCTCCCTTCTTCAACATATGAAATATCTTACGAACCGTCTCAACCTCTTCTGCGGATAACTCCCTTCCGAACAGCTCCTCCATCTTCGATATCCTCTCACTTGAGATACCCACGTTGGCATGAGGGAGTCCGGCGAGATAGAAGCAGCGATCCAGAACAGCCATGGCCTCCTTTCCGAACTGTCTGTATATGTGGGAATCCTCAACGATCATCGGATTTATGGTCTCTTCAAAACCAAGATTTATATAAGCAGTCCTCAGACGTTGAATTGTATCGAAGACCGGATGAGACTTCCCAAAATTGAATGAAAAACGAGGAAAGCTCTCGTTAAGATCCATACGTGCCACATATCTCTTACCGTCTACCCAGGCACGCTCAAAATCATCTTTTGCTAACTTTTTAACCTCTTCCGGATCAAATCTCATACAAGATCGTTGCCCCTTAACCTGCTTAAACTTTCTTTTCGAATAGTTACGAGTCCATCAAAAGGAAAAGTATATTAGCGTTAATGTGCTACGTATACGATAAACTTTACCCTCATATCGAGATTATTTGAAGTTTTGGAGAGTATTCATGGGAAAAGGAATGTACGCTGTTCGGAAATTGAAGAAGGATAGGAAGAAATTTAGATGGAGTGATAGGCATTACTCGCGTAGAGCGCTCAACCTGGATGTGAAAGCAGACCCCTTACGTGGAGCACCCATGGGTAGAGGCATCGTTCTTGAGAAAGTTGGGGTTGAGGCAAAACAGCCAAACTCTGCTATAAGAAAGTGTGTACGTGTGCAGCTTATCAAAAATGGTATACAAGTAACTGCATTCTGCCCGGGGGAGAGGGCCATTAGCTTCATAGACGAGCATGACGAAGTGACGATTGCGAGAATTGGTGGTAGGATGGGTCGGTCGATGGGCGATATTCCTGGCGTTCGATTTAAGGTCACCGCCGTGAACAATGTATCATTGGAAGAGATGGTGAGAGGAAGGAAGGAGAAACCACTGAGGTGAATATGAAGATATTTGATAAATGGGAGCTGGATGAAGTCGAAATAAATGACCCCAGTATAGAGAATTATGTGACTCTTAGCCCTATGATTCATACTGGTGGTAGACACGCAGGCCAGCAGTTCAACAAATCCAAGATCAGTATAGTGGAAAGACTCATAAACAAGATGATGAAGGGCGAGCACAATACCGGAAAGAAACAGAAGACCTCCAAAATTGTCATGAATGCCTTTGATATAATTTATGAGAAGACCAAGGAGAATCCGGTTCAAGTTCTTATCAGGGCAATAGAGAATGCTGGACAGAGAGAGGAGATAGTCCGGCTGAAGTTTGGCGGTATTGCAGTCCCAAAGGCCGTAGATACCGCACCACAGAGAAGGGTTGATGCGGCGCTCAAGTACATCACAAATGGTGCTAAAAAAGCGGCCTTCAAAAGTAGGAGACCGATAGCTGATTGTCTGGCATCCGAGATAATCGCCGCATCGAACTATGAGGTAAGGAGCTTCTCCATCAACAGGAAAGAGGAGAAGGAGAGAATCGCCAAGTCTGCAAGGTGATCCTGGTAAATCTACTCTTTTGGATTAACGGATGGATATTCGGCGAGGTACATGCCAAGTCCTAAGAATAAACCCGTACCAATACCTAAACCAGTAAACAATAACACGGTATTCAGTGCACCACTTAACAAAGCTAGTAACAGTCCAAATACATACATTCCGGTTATATAACCAAGCGCACCCAATACTATGAATAATTTTAATCTTTTAAGAGCTAAACCAATAAATAATCCTCCAGCTATAGCTCCAAAACCAGTTAATATTAATCCAACACCCATGGAAACAACTGAAAATCTAGTAATTGGAGAAAACAATATTAATCCACTGATAACATATCCAATTACAGCATAAATTATTATTTGAATTTTTTTATTAGATAATAGATATAGGGATAGGCCACCAAATAGACCAAAAATAAAACCACCCGTAGGGCCAAACATTATCTCTTGAAATGGGTCTTTGTAAAACTTGATTAAGAAATCCCAAAAAAATCCCCCAAACCCAAACCCAATCGCTCCTACAAACATATATTTGAGCATATCCATTAGGTCTTCTTTCATATACTACAGCCTCCTACATTCTTAAAATACACAATATAGTAACATCTCCTCCTGTGGGATATCTAATATAACTTCGCCACTAACTATATAATTAGGCTAAGTTTCTATAGGCTCATTTGGGATGTTTTATTTTTCGGCGAGGTACACACTCCTTCCAAGAAACAGACCAATGAATATACCTATAATCATGAAGGTTAATATATATGCTACGAAAAGCGAATTAAACACACTTCCAACAAGATTTCCGATCACAGGGGCTATTAATGATCCAACTCCAAATCCGATTGCACCATTAAGAGCCATTGATCTTATGTTCTTTTTCAGGGCAAGGCCCTAGAAGAGACCCCCGATCGCACCTACTATTGCGAAATCCAAAAAAAAGACTTCCTACAATGATTTCAGGTAAATTTAATGGGATTGACATTGCTTTTTCCCCAAATATCCATAGTGGTAGATATAAAGGCGAAAGCAAAAGAAGGGGGAAGCTTAATAAGCTAGCAATCAAAAAACCGATAAGAAATCCAATCACGCCCAACAAGGAAGATACTAGTATCTTCTTAATATCTTTAGAACATAATATTGCCAGTGATACGCCACCAAGTGCCCCTAAGACTAAAGCACCATTACCATACAAAAACGGAACCCTCCAATTTACTTCCGAAAAATTACTGAATATATAATAACCCCAGTAGGCACCACCAAACCCAAACCCAATCGCCCCAACTAACATATATTTGAGCATCTCTATACGATCTTCTCTCAATCCCTGCAATATTTCCGTCCAATATCCACTCATCTCCTATGACCGCCGATTTTTGGTCGTAAATTGGGAGTTATTGACAAAAT
>JAXHTJ010000198.1:0-3083 GCA_034190245.1 Halobacteriota archaeon
CTAAAAGCATTAATATTGTCTAAGAACTGGTAAAAACAGGAATAAAGTGGGAAAAATGTCCAAGAAGAAAATTTACTTTATGGGTCTTTTAGCAAATGTGGATTCATCTATTCTTAACGTAAAATTAGAGCACGGTTTTGAGATAAAAACCATGTCTGAACAAGAAGGTGTTAAACTTATTTCTAATATGGGATTTATGATAACCCTAAGTGAGATTTACAAAAAAATATTTGGGAGATTTCATTGTCTCTCTGAGAATAAGTCGCTATATTACATTGATAATTCTTTTGAATGTGATATTGAGAATTTTGGGGATATACCATCCGAAAAAGCAAAATTTTACAAGGAATATATTGCCAATTACCTAAGTCATGTAATCCGACTAATGAGGCTATTTAAAGAAGGAAATATTTGCATACCTCAGTTATTTTGGTTTTTTTCAGATAATACCACCCTAAAACCATTCGAAAGCTTTTCTGTTGGTTGGCACGTCTCATCAGAACTATACACATTGGAAAATTCCGAAATACCAGATTTACAAAAGTTCATTCAAAATACAAAATTACCCTTTAAAGAATCTTTCTTACAGTTGGCGTTTGAAAATTTTGAGTTATCTTATCAAACTCGTATCATAGGCCTATCATTTCTATCGCTGATGATTAGCTTAGAGACTTTGTTAAATCCAGGAGATCATGAATTACGATATAGAATTTCCAGAAATACAGCCGTTCTTCTTGGAGAGGATAAAGGCGACTCAGAAAGTATTTTTTCTGAGCTTAAAGACCTTTATGACAAACGATCGAATCTTGTTCATTCTGGGAAAACGGATATTGTCAAGAATGAAGATTTGCTAAAATTGCGCCACTATGTAAGGGAGTCGATCAAAGAGATTAGCAAAATAGGCGAAAATAAAAATGATCTTATAGATACGCTCAATTCTTGTGGGTTTGGCGAGCGACCATTGAGGAAATGACAAATATTGGTATACTTTCTTTGCTGAGGTTCCTTCATCAACTTAATATACTCCTGTCACCAATAAAGAGATGATTATTTATTCATAAGTTAAGGAGCGCGAAAAAATATGAAGCGTCCCGGTTGGGAAGTCACACTGGGTATATTCTTGGTGGTATTGTCTGCTATACTGTATACATTTCATTTTGCAGTATTTAGAGATTCACACCATATCTTCATTTACTTGGTCGGGGATATTGCATTTGTACCGATTGAGGTTCTGATCGTCACGCTTATAATACATCGACTCCTTGAGGTGAGAGAGAAACAGTCCCGCATGGAGAAGCTGAACATGGTGATAGGGGCATTCTTCAGTGAAGTCGGGACAAGACTGTTGACTTATATCTCTGACTTCGACCCTAAATTGGAGGATATTAAAAAGGATCTTTTGATTGAAAGCGATTGGACCGAAGAAGAATTTTCGAGAGTTAGCGAACTCCTGAAGAATTATGATTACAGTGTCGATATCAAAAAGATAGACTTGGAAGGCTTAGGCAACTTTCTTTTACAGAAAAGGAATTTTTTGACGAGACTTCTGGAAAACCAGAATTTACTGGAGCACGAGTCCTTTACCGATCTTTTATGGGCGGTCTTCCATCTGACTGAGGAACTTGCCAGTAGGAAGGATATAATGGATCTGCCAGAGACCGACTATGAGCATCTTGCTGGTGATATTAAAAGGTCTTACACTATTCTTGTAGGTCAGTGGCTTGACTATATGGAGCATCTGAAGAATAATTACCCATACCTTTTCTCCCTTGCAATGAGAACGAATCCCTTCGATGAGGAGGCATCACCGATAGTGAAATGAATCTGTACCCGATAATTGTGGAGGAAATTTGATGGTCATAAAAAAAACTTTGCTAACAATCTCGATAATAATAGTGATGGTCGCTCTCGGTTTAGGGTGTATAGAGAGTGAAGAGCAAGAGCCCATCGAGCTTGAAGGTGTTGAGATCAGAGAGTATGAGGGGGAAAAGCTCTCGTCATTAACCGATTTTAGAGAAAATTCAATAAGGGGTCCACAGTACGTAGATGAGGAAAGCTACAGACTCAATGTTACAGGCCTTGTCGAGGAGCCAAAGACTTACACTTATGACGAGGTTATTGAGGGGCACCAGATTTATAAGAAAGTTTTGACTCTGGACTGTGTAGAAGGTTGGAGCGTGACAATTCTCTGGGAGGGTGTTCTTGTCAGAGATCTCATAGAAGAGGCTAAAGCAAACCCTGAAGCAAAGGTCGTGATCTTTCATGCTTATGATGGTTACACCACTTCAGTGCCTCTTGATTACCTGATGGAGAATGATATACTTTTGGCTTACAAGATGAATAATGTCGTTATACCCCCTGAACGAGGTTTTCCATTCCAGCTTGTCGCAGAGAGTAAATGGGGTTACAAATGGATAAAGTGGGTGACAGAGATCGAATTATCCGATGATGAGGATTACAGGGGCTTCTGGGAAGAGGTGGGCTATTCCAACACCGGTAATCTGAATGAGAGCTTCTATGAGAGTCGATGAACTGTTGTAGTCTACGAAACTAACAGTTTTTCCAGATAAGATGAACTTCCCGTATCTAGTATCTCTTTAATGATCCTCTCGGTTGCTTTTCCAACACCTTTTATCTCGGTCAGGCTGACAAGCATCGATGATAAAGGCTCTTTCAACTGCGATATTGAGTAGGCGGCATATCCGTATGGCGATTTTTTTCCTTCCAACCTCAAGAGATAGTCGATCTGCTCGAGCATTACAATCACGCGATCATTCTCGCTTAAGATATCGGTGTAAAGGGCGGGAGGAACGCGCTTTGGTATTTTGTATCTCTTTGAGATGGCACTAAAGGTCTCGTTTACGCTCTTGCGGTACTCTTCTGTTGCCCCTCCCCACTTGTTACCCTTGTAGATCCTCTCATACTCTACAGTAAGTTTCGGATAATTCTTTTTGAGCACTCCTAAGAAGTGGTCCATCTGCCTACCTTCTTTGAGAGTCATATCCCCAAATATTATAAAATCGACACCTACTTCACTTGCCATTCTTATAGACTCTTTCATTATCTCAGGCGTATCCGTCACA
>JAXHTJ010000199.1:0-3072 GCA_034190245.1 Halobacteriota archaeon
TTTTTTTTATTTTGGGTTCATTTATATTCTTTTTTATAATAATTTTTATTTTTCAGATGATGATTTCAAAAATAAATAAAGATCTGCGAAAGATCATTAAGGACATAATCAATGGTTAATTAACCGATTCTAATAAAATTAGAGAGGAATGGGAGAATGTACCTTCCACACCTTAAAAATGGATTAAAATAAAACTAAAAAGATAAGGATAAATGCGCAAAAAAAAAACGTTTCAAAAACACTCGGTTACGTTAACAGGAACTACCATATCTTTACCTATGGTTGCGAGCTTTGCTCTGTTGGCACACCCTGTGAATCAGGCATACCCAAATCGATTACATTTAAGTAGAATATGAAACAACTTTTTTTCACATTTTTATGAAGATAGGAAGAGCTGAATTTAGAAAAATAGCAGTTGTTTGCTCAAAGAAAGATATTGCCGGAATGAATATAAGAAGAAAGCTTCTTGAGTCTTCAAGAGAGCTCGACATTAAATTTCAGGATAATTCAGTCTATGAGATAAAAGAAGATGTGCTACTCTACACACTAAACACAGAAACGATATATACAGAAAATATCGATGAAGAGATAGACGCTGATCTTTTCATATTTGCAACGAGGCACAAGTCAAAATCAGAAATCCCTTCTCTGAGCGTTCATGTGCCGGGAAACTGGTCGATTGCAGAGGCCGGGGGATGGGACAATAAATTGTGTGTTGGCAGCTCTTCTTTAATGTGGTTTTCCCTTCTGAAATTGAAAGATTACTCCAGAGACCTTGATTATGAAGTTGTACAGGAGGTCACCCATCATGGCCCTTTTCTTAAAAAACCAGTGATGTTCATAGAGATAGGTTCAAATGAAAAGAGATGGAACGATAAAAGGGCAGTAGATGTGATCTCAAAGGTGCTTTTTGATCTGTTTTGTCTAAAAATTGAAGAGAGGAAGACTGCCTTCGGTATTGGTGGCCTTCATACAATGCCCAACCTTGAAAGATACGCCGAAAAAAATGACGTTTCATTTTGCCATGTCTGCCCAAAATATATGCTTGATTCACTGGATAAAGGCCTGATAAAGGAAGCAATGGATAAGTCAATAGAAGAGTGTGATCTTATCGTGCTTGATTGGAAGGGCCTAAAGGATAACAAAAAAAGAATTGTTGATATGCTAAATGAACTTGGTTTAGAGTACGAAAGGACAAGGTGATTGATCACATGGGCGGGTTTAAATGAGTTTGGGGAAATGATAAATAGTAAAAGGAGTAACTATTAATGAAATGAACCCAGGAGACGAAATAGGAGGTAAATTTTTCTGGCAGATTTTTGGTCTGATCCTCATTGCTCTCCTTGCGTATATGTTCTTCCCTTTCCTTGATGTAATCATCTATGGAACATTCGTCTACTATGTTGCAAGACCAATGTACGCAAGCTTAGTCAGAAGATTTGGACACGAGCGTCTCGGTGCATTCATCTCCTTATTCATCGTTGTCTTGCCAATAGCCCTTATAAGCATCTATGCTTTGAGTATCGCATATTTTGAGTTGAGTAATCTTCTCATCCAGGTGGAGTTCGCATACATGGATTATGTCAATGACCTCTTTGAAGGGTTAAAGGGGATCGCAAGTAATATAAATCATGATGATATCTCTACTCTGATCGATCAGGGGGATATCTGGGGTTTGATTGCTGGCCAAATAGCCAGTTTTTCAGGCAGTCTGTCCAGTTATTTTAATATCCCCTTCAAATTGTTCATCACATTCATTATCGCTTATTATCTTCTGAAGGACGGAGCAAAACTGAGAAAATGGACAACTTATACCTTCATCGGAGGCAAAACCGATCTAACAAAGAAGTTCTTTGATGATGTTGACTTTGCCCTACACCAGGTATTCTTTGGGAATATTTTAACGGCGATTTTAACCACCCTGATCGCTTCGATAACCTTCTGCCTTCTCAATCTTGTCGCACCACCTCAGTTGACGATACCATATCCGATACTGCTTGGAATACTCCTCGGACTCGGGATCTTCATTCCGGTACTGGGAGAGAAATTGATCTGGATTCCACTTACCATCTACCTTTTTATTCAGGCATACGCGAATGGAATTTTATCCACAGCATGGTGGTTTATCCTGCTATTCTTCGTTGTCGTCTCTCTTGTAGTAGACACCATGCCAGAATTCGTTCTGAGGCCATACATCACCAGAAAACAGATACATGTTGGTGCATTGCTTTTAGCATACATATTTGGAATAACTGTCTTTGGTTTTCTGGGTCTGTTCCTGGGGCCGATGATCCTTATAATTGCAACAAGTTTTATGAAGATCGTCCTGCCAGATTTGAGGGGTAAAAGTAATGGAATGCAAAACTTTGAAGATGTTGAAGTATAGACCGAACCAAAATAGGGGAGCTTCACGTTTTTGAAAATGAGTGTTTTGATATAAATCTCTGATGATGGGCTTGATCATAGCCTGCGTATATGCTCCGGCCTCAATGGAGTATCACTGATGAGAGCAGAGTCTATCATCGCAAGTATCTCACTTTTATCCTCCGGAAGCGTACCACCTATTGGTAGGTAGTTCGATGCATGGTTGCTTCGAAATACCGAGGTGACATCGAGATTCTCGACGAGCATCCTCATCTCCAGCAGGATATCATCCGCGCTCAAAAGTTCGAACTCCCCTCTACGGACCTGCCTGTTGAGAGGTGTTCTAGGTACAACCATAAGAGTAAGCGCTCCTATGTACTCCGGGTTTATTCTATTCAAGGCATATGCAGTTCCTTTCGCATGTTCTTTCCACCTCTCCTTCCCGCCCAGACCAAGTATTATTGTAATGGAGAGCGTAATACCAGCGTTCATAATTCGCCTGCAGGCCTCAACCGTCTCTTCCGAGTTTACGCCTTTGCGGATCCTTCTCAAGACCTCATCATCTCCGGATTCCATGCCAAGATAAGCGATCTTGAGTCCCGCCTTGTGCAACTGCTTCAGTTCTTCATCCTCTTTTTCTTGGATATCTTTTGCGCATGCGTAAAGACCAACCCGCTCGAGGTTCGGAAAGACCGCATACAGTAGATT
>JAXHTJ010000200.1:0-3062 GCA_034190245.1 Halobacteriota archaeon
TGTAAATGCCCTTGAGAAGGACGAAGAAAGCGGTGCTATAAATGTTGTGGGTCTGTGCGCTGCTTCAGGTGGCTGCTCTGCCTGTGTCGATGCATGTGAATATGATGCCATCAAGATTCCTTTCGGTGCAACCGAACCTATAATCTGTGATCTCTGTGGTGGTGAGCCCAAGTGCATGGAATTCTGTCCGGTTGATGCAATATCAATGGAGATTTTTTATGAGGGAATTGAGATAGATCCTGAGAAATGTACTGGTTGTAGAACCTGTGAGCTTGTCTGTTCTGAGGAGAAGGACGGGGTCTTCAACCCTAAAAAGAGTCGCATTCACATATTAGAAACAAGCAGCGGAGATGTCGAAGCTATCAGATGCAAGCTATGTAAGACCTGCCCGGTATATGCGCCAAGTGAATTTGATGCGGGTATGGGGCAACGCAAAGCTGTATATATTCCCTTTCCACAGGCTGTACCATCAATTGCCACTGTAGATCGTGAAAAGTGCGTCATTTGTGGTTGTTGTGATTATATATGCAAGACAGATGCCACAGACGCTGTCGTCTTCTCACAGAAACCTGAAGAAATCGAGATTAAGGTGGGAAGTGTGGTTGTCGCAACGGGATATGAGGAGTACGATCCAAGTGCAAAAGAAGAGTATGGTTATGGGTTATACGATAATGTTGTAACTGGCCTTCAGTATGAGAGGCTTCTCATGGCGTCAGGTCCAACTCATGGTCATGTAGTGAGACCATCAGACCATAAAGATCCCCAGAAGATCGCATGGATCCAGTGTGTTGGTTCAAGGGATGAGAACGCTTACAAATATTGTTCCAGAGCCTGCTGTATGTGGGCTACAAAACAGGCCATGATAACAAAAGAGCATGATAAGAGCATCGATACAACGATATTCCATATGGACCTGAGGGCTTATGGAAAGAACTTTGAAGAGTTCTATGTAAGAGCCCAAAAGCAATCTGGTATAGAATATATAAAGAGCAGGCCTGCTGAAGTCATCGAAACCCCTGATAAGAGATTGATACTCAGATACGAAGATCTAGCAACGGGCGAGATCAATGAGTTTGAGGCCGATCTTCTGGTGCTATCCTCGGCCATAATGCCAAACAGCTCAAATATTGAGCTGAGTGAGGCATTGAGAGTGGGGCTAGATGAGAACGGCTTCTTCGAAGAAAAAGAGATGATTTCTGCCCCCTTGGAAACCCAAAGAGTAGGTGTTTACATGGGTGGATGTATATCCGGGCCAAAAGATATTCCTGACTCAATAGCGCAATCATGTGGGGCTGCTGCAAAGGCAATTATTCCCGTACATGAGGCAAGGGGTAAAGATATTGAAGCCTTTGAACTACCGCCAGAAAAAGAGATTGCTGATGATGATGAACCGAGAGTTGGAGTCTTTGTCTGTAGATGCGGTATCAACATAGGTGGAGTTGTGGACGTTGAAGATGTCGTGGAATACGCCAGTACGATACCCGGAGTTGTTTTTTCCGAGGTTGACACATTCACCTGCTCTGATGACTGCCAGACAAGGATAAAAAATGCAATTGAAGAGCACAAGCTTAACAGGGTTCTTGTTGCTGCCTGCACTCCGAAGACGCACGAACCTTTGTTCAGAGCAACACTCAGAGAGATCGGACTGAATCCATACCTCTTCGAGTTTGCAAATATTAGGGAACACTGTTCATGGATTCACCAGGGTGAAAAAGGACTTGCTACTCAGAAGGCAAAGGATCTTGTAAGAATGGGTGTTGGCAAGGCAAAGCTACTCCTTGCCGAGGAAGAAGGTGAACTTGAAGTCGGAGAGGATGCACTTGTCATCGGTGGTGGAGTCGCAGGGATGACAACGGCGCTTGATCTTGCTGATATGGGTTTTAAGGTTCATCTTGTAGAAAAGGAAGGCGAGCTTGGAGGAATGCTTGCAAAGATAAACAAACTGTTCCCAACAGACGTCCCTGCAGAAGATATTATAAAACCGAAGATAGAGAGGGTCGAAAGCCACGAGAAGATCAAAGTTTACACAGACGCAGATATCAAGGAGCTGAATGGTTTTATCGGGAACTTCAACACCGTCATCTCAAACGGTTCAGAAGACGCTTTCAAAGCAGCAACTGTCGTTCTGGCCACAGGCTCAAAAGAGATTGATCCCACCGGATACTACGGATATGGCGAACATGACGGCGTTATCACACAGCTTGAGCTTGAAAGTATGTTGAAAGAAGGGACGTTAAAAGAACCAAAAGACGTGGTCATTATAACATGTGTAGGTGCAAGAGAGGATGAAGGAAGGACTTATTGCTGCAGAATCGGCTGTGGTACATCAATAAAGAATGCCAAATATATAAAAGAGCTTTATCCGAATGCCAATGTTACCGTACTCTATTACCAGGATATGCGTGTATTTGGTAAAAGGGAAGAAGAGTACTACAGAGATGTCAGATATAATCATGGCGTACAATTTATAAATTACACAAAGGAGAAGAAGCCAGAGGTATCCTCTTCAGATGGTAAACTTAACGTTGATGTTTATGATTTACTGGTTGGCGAAGATATCAAACTGAATGCCGATCTTGTTGTTCTTACGGTTGCAACGGAAGGCGCCGAAGATATTGAGAAGATTCAAAAGATGCTTAAAGTGCCACTTGGTGTCGGAAATTTCTTAGCAGAGGCACATGTCAAGATAAGGCCACTGGACTTTGCAAGCGATGGGATATATCTTTGTGGATCTGCAAACTTCCCAAGGAGTGTGCCGGATGCGATATCTCAGGGTTCAGGTGCAGCATCCAGAGCATCGATTCCGATGGGTCAGGGAAAGGTCAGAAGCGAAGGTATCGTGAGCATAATAAACGAAGATATGTGCGTGAGCTGCGGAACCTGTGAGCCTATGTGTCCGTACAGTGCGATCAGAACAGAGGACGATGGTAGGGTCTATGTTTTGACAGCGCTTTGCAAAGGTTGTGGAACATGTGTAGCAGCATGCCCGACAGGAGCAGTCGATCAGAGGCATTTCCAGAACGATCAGATAATTGCCCAGATAAAGAATGTGTTTTATTATG
>JAXHTJ010000201.1:0-3052 GCA_034190245.1 Halobacteriota archaeon
CGGGATACCCTGAAATCAGAACTGAAGGAATCGCAACAAGCAAGGATAAGGTAAGCAGAGCATACCTACGGTCCGGACTTTTTGAAAATGGGAAAGTTCATGTGCGAAAAGATCAACATCTTTTCATTGATGAATTAGTATTATTTCCGGATGCTGCGCACGATGATCAATTTGACGCTTTCGATTTCGCTATGACTGTAGCTGATCTGGTTGGAGCACCACCACCAAAACCAGATCTGCCAAAAGGACCGAAACTACCTGGTTTCGGATCTTCTAGTATACCCAAATTCTAATAGTACCAAAACCTTTATATACTATTAAAACCTATATATTGTTAGGGTAACAACCCCAGAGGAGTGAGAAAAAATGAATATAGAAAAGACAGTAGATAATATGGATGTGGACGAATTACGGTGGTTGGTGCACGAGATGCGAGATATCCTCCGGAGGGCGCAGTCTATCGACAGGCTTCATGAAGCTCCATCAACAAATTGCAAATTAGTTTTGATTGAGATAATAACAGAAGGTATGAAAGCTGGTATAAACGATACGACGAGTAACAACAATAATATTGAAGGATTAAATGAAGAAGAAAGTGCATGGGTGTGTAGAGCGCTACAAACAAATGCTATGGGAAAAAGCATAGACTTTGAAAAAGACCCAGCACCTTCAGAGGATGCTATAGAAGAAGTGCTCCAAGTGCTTAAAGAAGGCACCCCGGACACCCGGATTGAGAAACACCAGAAGGAGTAAAAAAATGGTATACAAAGATGTAAGAAGTGAAATAGATGCGTTCAAGGATGAAAAAATAAGAGAAGAACGTCAATCAAGGGCAGAACATGAGTATGAGTATAGTAAACTATATGCAGAAGAACAGAAAACGTGGAAGGTATTGAAACAAAACCTCCGTCGAGCGACTGAGGTGGATTATGTGGAGTGGTTGTTTGGGTATATCCAGAACGGCGGGAAACCAACTCATTATTACGATTACGAGCTTCCAAGAAGAGATTTTTACGTGGCGACTCAAGATTTTGAAATACGTCCGCTCTACGGTTCTTCTTCTGTGAGCATCATCGTTCCAAAAAACATAAATTTTTTAGGGGGCGAACTGGGAAACAATAAGATATACCTTCTCAAAGGTTACGAATGTTTAGGCGGGTGGGTCCCGGTTTACAAGGATATTTAGGAGGATTGATGAACAGAACTAGTGGAATAAGAATCCGTTTTGATGATGGAAAAAATATATTTTATTTGTGCTCGTGTTATAGTTGTAGTGGTAATCATTGGGATGTTGCATATTCATATCTTCATGCGATCGAGATGGGGTGGAAATTCACGAAAGATATTCAATATTCAAAAGATGGGCAAATGGTGGCAGTATGCTCGGCTTGTGTTGATAAAGAATAGTTGAGGTAAAACATGAAATTTGGAATATATAAAGAAGAGACAGAAGAAGAAAAACCATTAAAAATACGATTGGTACGTAACTTTAATTCCATACGTGTACAAGTTGTGGACGACGACGGAAGACTTGCAGAAAGGGGGTATATAGCATCTATCACAGAGGGAGGTTACCTAATGTTATGGGATCATGTAAATCCTAAATTTGGTTTACAACTAGATGAAGCCGGAAGGATAAAAATTGAAAATCAAATACGGGAGATTAAATGAAATTAGAAATATATAAAGGAAAAGAAGGAAAAGAAGTAACGAAAATACGTTTGATGTATGATGAAGATGGAATAATGTGTATAATGGCTGTAGATGATGATGGAAAACCTTTAAAGGGTGGACGTATGGCTTCTATACTTCCAAATGGCGTATTTTTGTTATGGGGCGAATGTGCATTCAAAACTGAGATTGCAACTAAACGAAAAATGAGAGGACAAAAATAGAAAAATAAACACGAGGTTGATTTAACATAATCAACCCTAATCGTACTACCAAATGCCGTACAAATTGATCTATTCACCTCAATTATGTTAATTATGAAGAAAATCCTAATCGCTTGTGAATTTTCAGGAATCGTAAGAGAAGCATTCAAAAGTAGAGGCCATGACGCATGGAGTTGTGATCTTCTACCTTCAGAGATAGAAGGAAATCATATCCAGGGGGATGTATTGGAGGTTCTTGAAGATGATTGGGATCTCATGATTGCATTTCCGCCCTGCACATACCTTACTGTCTCAGGAAACAGGTGGATGAAACCGGAATACAGGGATCGTTTCCCCAACAGACCCCAACAAAGAGAAGAAGCGATTGACTTTTTTATGGCACTCGCAAAAGCACCCATCCCCCGTATAGCAATCGAAAACCCAGTAGGTATAATGAGCACGGTTTGGAGAAAACCGGATCAGATAATACAACCCTATCAGTTTGGCCATCCAGAGACAAAAAAGACATGCTTATGGCTCAAAAACTTACCTTTGCTGCGTTATACCGATATCGTAGAAGGGCGAGAACAGAGGATCTGGAAAGAACCCCCCTCGAAGGATCGATGGAAAAACAGAAGTAGAACTTACGCCGGTATAGCAAAAGCAATGGCAACTCAATGGGGTGCTTGGTGGTTTGATTCATACAAAAATTATATATAGATTACGTACAATCTATATATGAATGGCTACGACTACGTCTACCCCGACGAAAAAAACCGAACTCAAAAAGAAAAAGGAAAAACCCAGTGAAGGGGATATCTGGGTTTCGTCATATGGGACTGCTTACGAGGTGGCAGATGTCGACGCAGATACTATCGAACAGATCACTGAAAACATTTTCGTAGCTGACATACTCCCGACTCTTTCAAATCTCACTTTCATCAATAAGAAGGAACTTAAAATTGTTGTAGAAGATCCTGACGGTAACGAAGATGAAGATCTCCAAAAGACATTCTATCAAATTTTCAAAGATTTACGGATGTGGTCAAAAAGTGTGGCCGGATTTGGGGAGATATTTAAGTATGGGTGTGCTGTTTACTCGCCAGGATGGGCCGATAAGGACGGTCTTTATACGCTCGTAGAGCTACGACATTTACCGAGCTATACGTTTAGGACTG
>JAXHTJ010000202.1:0-3035 GCA_034190245.1 Halobacteriota archaeon
CATATACGTGACAGATCCCGTCGGAGTGCCCGAGGACCGGAATCTTGGTATTCTCCTTGATGTACCTCACAAGAGCATTGGATCCTCTAGGTATCATCAGATCAATATACTCGTCCAGCTTTAAAAGTTCTGAAATCTCCTCCCTTGTCTCCACAAGCTGCAATGAACCTTTGAATATCTCGTCCTCTTCAAGTGCTTTTTTTATGAGATTATAGAGAATCTTGTTGCTATTTTTGGCTTCAGAACCTCCTTTTAAAATAACGGCGTTTCCTGATTTTAAGCAGAGTGTCGAGATCTGAACAAGCGCATCTGGTCTCGATTCAAATACAACACCTATGACGCCGATCGATGTACTCACCTTCTGCAGCACCAGAGATTCATCAAGCTCGGTAACCATAAGCCTTCTTCCGACAGGATCCTCAAGCCCAATCACCGATTTGACACCCTCGACAATATCGTCTATCTTCCCTTCGTCAAGCTTCAGTCTTTTGACCAGAGCACCGGATAAACCGATCTTCTCGGCATCTCTTTGATCCTTTTTGTTCTCTCTTAAGATCACTTCTCTGTTACTGTCTATCGCTTGCGCCACTCTCTTTAGCGCCTCATTCTTCGACTCAGTAGAAGAGGATGCAATCCTTAAGGCAGCTTCTTTTGCCAGCTCAGCCTGTCTTTTAATATCCATAAATAGACCCTTTTTTAAATCACAACGTTTGGTTTCACTCTACCTTCTCGCCACACTCGGGACAGAACTTGGCACCTGGCAAAAGCTCCGCATTACATTTTTGACATTGGCTGATGAGCTTTTCCCCACACTCAGCACAGAACTTGGATCCTGCCGGTATCTCGGAATTGCACTTCGGACAGGACATCATCCCTTCTTTTAAAACCTTCTGGCCACACTCGGGACAGAACTTTGCATCTTCTTTTATATCTACCCCACAGCTTGAGCATTTTACCATGGTCTTCTTCTGATCAAATGCCTGTTGCTCTTGTTGAGGTTGCTGTCCCTGCTGCCCGGCCATTCCCTGGGTCATTATATTTCCCATCCCGAAACCAGCGCCCATGCCAGCGCCCATGCCGACCATACCAGCGCCCATGCCATCTCCTTTTGCAGCTCCCTCTCCTATGTTTTCAACCGCTCGTCCGGTCTGGTACTCCATGTATCCAACACCAAGTGCACTCATCGCTCCTCGCTTGTCTACTGCTTCCTGAACCTCCGATGGCAGGTTGATATTCATTCCTGCTATATTTGTTATTTCCACGCCGTATCTGGTTGTTTCAGATTCCACCTTGCTCAGTATGATCTGCTCAAGCTCCTGAAGGTATGCAGGGATATCCACGACAGCCATTTGCTTCTCTTTTTTCAGCTCACCAAGGGCATCATTCAGGGTCATCACAAGCTCGTCTCTCATCCATTCGATGACTTTATCACTTGTGGAAATGCCCTCTGTACCAACGAATTGAGTGATAAAGAGCATTGGATCAGCAATTTTATATGCGAACTGACCGAATACACGAATTCTGACGACGCCAAAGTCCGTGTCTCTAAATGCAAGTGGCTCTGTAGTCCCGAACTTCCCGCGAAGCTCTCTCTTCTGGAGATAGTACACCTCACCGAGTTGTTGAACTCCTGTTATCGCCTTTGCAATACTTGCCAAAACGGGAACATTCTCGGTCGTCATCGCAAATCTACCGGGCTGATCAAATACAACCATCGACTTTCCATCTCTGAAGAAGACTGCATACTCGTCTTCTCTAACAACAACATTGTCGTTCCATCTGATATTTTGCGGAACGCGGTACATCACATTCTCACCTTTGGTTGCATCCTCCCAATGAAACGTATTTCTCGCATCAGCATCTTTAATATCTGCCATTAAACCACCTCACACCGCTACTGCGTTTTGTATTGTCTCAACTCTCTTTGAAAAAAGACTGTTAAAATTATCTATTGCAGATCGAATATCTCCAAGGCTAGTTAGTGTCTGTTTTTTCTCTTTGCCTGAGATTATGTCCTGAAGAGACGTTACCTGCTTCAGAATTCTATCGATGTTATCTATAAGTCCGAGATCCCATTCGTACAATCTATTAAGTTCCTCACCCTCTATCCTGAAATCGGCCGAGATACCACTATATCCCTGCTCAGCGTGTCGAAGCTTGCTCTCTGTCATCTGTATGTTGTTTATAATCCCTCCAACATCTTCGAGCAGGTCCAAATCCATCTGCTTTGACAGGATCTTCCTACACCTTTCCATCTGATCTTTGGCCTCTCCCAATCTGTCAGCAAGCTGACTTCGGAGCATGTTGTCAGCGGCCCTCAGATCCTCACGTTCACGATATCCCCTGAAACCCGGGATTGCAAGCTCTATCTTTTTGATTAAACCTCTGTCTTCCTGGACTTTATCTCTCAAATCAGACATCTTTCTCATCCTCCTTACTCTTTGACCTCATAATACCAGTTAATACGACAACAAGACTGACCACAATGATAATAATTCCTAATGAAGCAAAAATTGGGATTAAATCCAGAACTACCCCAAAAATCGCACTTGCAACTGCCAAAACAAATCCTCCAAAGGCTATCAGTGTAAAAGAACCTTTTGGGGCTTTATCTGTCCTCACAAAACCAAGGCCAAAGAGAATTGTCCCGACACTGAATATCCAAATTGCAGTTGCAACATCTCCCTTCACAACATCCATTGCCCAGAGGAGTATGGACACTCCGAACATCACACCTACCAGACCCCAGCCAAGGTTGAAAAGTTTATCAGATACATATGCCAAACGATCACTCTCCTGAAATAGTATCGATATTAATATTGGATGCAATATATATCTCTTTTTCTCAGAACAGTACTTCGGCAAGTAGACTAAACATTATAAATCAGTGGCGTGATGTGAATGTGGAAATGTCAATTCCCTCTACAAGTTCAGTGACCACGCTTATTAAAATCAAGGCATTGACGTGCTTAAAATCAGGATTTAATGATAGCTATCGCTCATCTGGACAGTTTTCAGCCATCTTTAAATATGAT
>JAXHTJ010000203.1:0-3022 GCA_034190245.1 Halobacteriota archaeon
CCCATCGCATTCAAAAAACCGCATTCTGTTTGGACTGATACCGGCCCCGGATATCCATGATTTGGTGATACTCCGATGGATTTGGTCACCACAGCCCCGGCACCGCATGATGCCACTCTTCGTAGCGATGCGCCGGTCGTTCCGAGTATACCGGCGGCAAGTATCGTGGGATTTTTAAGCGTGATGCCATTTATGTCAATGCAGATATCGGTCATCAAAGATCTATACCCTCTCAGATAGCTTAAAGGTAAGGTGTTTGACCCCACATTCTACATTAGCCACCTCAATAATATTTTCACACACCGTTCCAAGCAGGTGAAGTACAGTTAATAACCTCTCATTCGTATTTGCTCCTTCACGACTTCCGCTACCACCGACTGATGTCCTTTGTAATGCTTAACTACACCACTCCACTTAACATAAGTATTCAGAATTTTTCACATTCATTTGAGAAGGAAGAATTGAAGAAGGCTACAAAATCAAGCGGTGCATTTACGAGTGATAAAGCAGATTATTATAAATTCCCCTCAAAATAATGTTCTTTTATCCTGATCAGAAGTTAAAAGAGGTTTTTGACGGATCAATTGAGTTAATGGAGAAATTTAATCTGGATTATGGAGATTCACAGATAGTAGCTCAAGCAATAACAAATTCCATCGATAAAGTAGCAAGCTTCGATAAAGATTTCGATAGAGTCAGCGAGATTGAGAGAATAGAGAACATCTCAAAGTGTTAGTGTTTTTGAGATGCCAATCTTTTTACTATCAACTCAACCCCGTCTAAACCAGACCCAGGTCCTTCCTGACCTCTCCACACTCTCTGATGATGCCCTTATTATTGCAAGTCTACGACTCGTTGAGCTCAGCGTAACAGTTGCTGTGCCGTTTTCATCAGTAACAGCGCTTGTATCGCTCAGTTTTCCACGTGTGGTTGTGAAGTTGATAGGTACTGATCTCAGGTTAACATCGTTTCCCTCTTCATCCTTCAACTGAGCCGTAATTGTAGTATTGGACATTCCATCTGCTGTTATTCTTCTTTGACCTACAGAAAGTGATATTTTGTATGGTTGAATTGTCTGTTCTGTGGTGAAATTATATTCCTCACTTTCATTTGAATTTTCACTTAGATCCGTGCTATTCACAACGAAATAATATGTTGTACCCGGCATGAGTCCTGTTAGATCCACACTGTGCGAGGTGACATTTATAAGATTATATTTTTGTTGCATGTAGTTACCTGACTCGGTGCCGTATTTTACAAGACTGTCTGATGCTTCGTCTGTATCCCATGTTATGGTGGCTGAGTTGCTGGTTATGTCTGTAGCGGTTACGTTAGTAATTATTGGTGGGGTTGTGTCTGGAATGGCGCTTGTTTTTGCAGTCTGATTAACCCATGTCTGGTTAATGTTTCCAGATGAATCAACTGTGCATGTTCCTATCTCATATTCTGTATCAGCGGAGAGTCCTGTTGCGTTGAAAGACTGCTCAGATGTATTTTCCTGCCAGACACCGTCCAGATAGATCATTACATGACTGAAATCAGGATTAATGGGGTTTGTCCAAGTCCAGTTTATCCATGTTATGCCTTTGGTGTTTTGTAGGTTTGTTATTGATGATGGCGGGGTAGTATCTGGTTCTGAAGTCACGTTCCATATCCAGGTCTGCATATACGTTCCATTTTCATTTGTTGCGATTGCTGAGATATTCCAGATACCAGTGGCTGCGCTTGCATTCGTGTAAGATGCCTCTGTCACACTCGTGTCTGTCTGCACTTCTGTTCCATTTATCAACCAACTTACGTCCACCGTTTGATTGATAGTAATATTGAATCTTCGAGTTGTACCCTCTACGTCACTTACTGGTGATTCTGGTGCATAGGATATTATTTTTGTAGGTACTCTGGTTGTAACATTCACTAAGTGGGAAGTTGAATTCGTTGCTCCATCATCGTCTGTTACGGTTAGGTTTACTGTATAGGTGCCTTCTGATGTGTATGAATGGGTTATGACTGGTTCTGTGGTGGTTGTTATGTTTCCATCGCCAAAGTTCCATGTGTAAAATTAATGATGGTTCCGTCAGGGTCGTAGGATGTGGAGGCATCAAACGATACTTCTTCGTCAACGACCGGGTTTAGTGGGGTATAATTGAAAGAAGCAGTTGGAGGGGCCTTTACAGATGGAAGCTGATGCCCTCCGATATCACCCACTGCGTCTAAATTACCATCATTGGCCTCAAATCTAAAAGTATGGTCGCCTATGCCTAGATCTGAACCCCCATTGATAGTACATATACACATCCATCCACGTATGCATCGTCACTTGTGTCTTGCTTTATCATATCCATCGAAAGACTGTTGTCAATTACTACCTGTATAATAGTTGCGGCCTTTCACACGCATAGGTTACTGTATAGGTAAAAGTAGTATCTTCAGATACTGAAGAAGGATATACGTTTCCTCCAGATAACACGGGTGGTAAAGTTTCAAGTTCTATAGGTCCGATTTCTTCATGTATTTCTCCGTTGCCATCCATGTCGACAAACAGATTATTGAAATTGCCACATGCTTCATAATGAGACGTTATTATGGTATCCTCTGTCACATCAACTTTATAGTAGAGATTTTTCAGAGTTCCACCATTGATTGGACAGAGATGCAATATTTGGAGAACGCTCTCCCCTGTTCCTTGGATATTATAGTCTAACACCAAACTTTTAATACTTATAGTGCATATCTAATGTCATGTCCAAACCAGAACAGATCCCAATTCAACGACATGAGAGTATTAATGAACTGAACAAGCGGATAAAAACATTGGAAAAGGATGCAAAGATTTTGAAGAGGCTCTACTTTGTCAAATACCGGTATGAGGGCGAGAGCGTTGAACGTGCCGCGCAACAGGTTGGCATTACGAAGTCCGTGGGCTATATATGGCAGAAGCGCTGGAATGAGCAGGGTTATTCCGGATTAGTGCCTCGCTACGCCGGCGGTAGACCGTCTAAACTCAAGAGAGAGCAGAAGGAGC
>JAXHTJ010000204.1:0-2966 GCA_034190245.1 Halobacteriota archaeon
TAAAACGTAGTTATGCCATAAAGAGGGCACAGGGTGGGAAAGAGTGCTATATCCCACAAGACAAAGAATTAGCCAGGCAAGTGGCAAATGCATTCCTCCTCTCGGAAAACCCTGAAGATCCGGTCATTTACGCAAAAAGCAGATACCATAAAAAAATGGGTCCACAACTTTTAGATGATTTTTTAGAGGAAATGGGCCTGAAAAATATCGATTCGCCTTTCTACAACGACTTTAATGAATCTATGTTAGAGGCTTTAAAATATCCATCAATAGTTGAGCTTATCGTTTCCGGAAGGATAAATGATGAACTCATCCGAGCCGTAATAATCTCAAATCTGGGTGAAGAAGCGATAAATATGGATCTTGAATCGCCGTTAACTGAAGATAAAAAAATGTTGGGGTTGATGGGCATCATAATAACCTGTAGGAGGTATGAAGCAATAAGAAACCCCCAAATTTTCATTGATGATTTAAAAAATGTACAAACTGTTATAGATGAGCTTGAAACTGTTTTTGAGAATATTTCTAAGATAATAGAAGAAAATCCCGAACTAAAGAGAAGAATTCTCGAAAGACAAAGAGGAAGTGACACCCGGGTTTGAAGCAGTATTTACAATTCTCGGATTGTTAGCTGTGGCATATCTTCTAAGAATGAGAAAATGAAACAGATACTCATCCAACGCCCGTGAATGCATCCGATTTTAGTCGATGGGTGGTAGAAGGGCGAATGCATTGGATCCATCAATAAACTAGATAAGAAAAGACTGATGATAAGATAATACAGCTATGCACCTAAAAATGATTACTCTTACTCTAAAATCTAACTATCCGATCACAGAAGACGCATCAAAACTACGTGGTTTCTTTGCAACCAAATTCAATGAATACTCATTGTTGCATCAGCATAAAGATGTAGACAAGCTATTATACAGATATCCCCGGGTTCAGTATAAAATTTTGGACAACATACCTGTTGTTTTAGGTATTGAAGAAGGGGCAGATCTTTTAAAGGAGATCTATGACAGATATGATGAGATAAGACTTGGGGACAATGTTTATAAAATCATCGAAAGAGGAATAACACTAAAAGAGGTTGAATTCGGCCTTTCTCGGGATATTTTAAGTTACAGATTCATTACTCCATGGATTGCTTTGAACAAGGATAACTATGAAAGATTTTACAAATTGAGCAGAAGAGATGGTAGGGAACTGTTAAGAAAGACCCTAGTAGGAAATATACTCTCTGCATCTAAAGGATTGGATTACGTCGTTTTAGATGAGATAAAGCTTGATATAGGAAGAATAGATCAGAAAAAGTGTTTCATCAAGAAAACTCCTTTAATTGGCTTTGAATGCGATTTTATGGTTAATTTTCTTATTCCTGATTATCTGGGTCTTGGTAAGTCCGTATCAAGAGGGTTTGGAGTGATTAAACGGTTAAAAGATTTAAAAGAAGAGAGTGTAAGAAGTTAATTATGCAACTTGTGATAAATACCAGGGGATCTTATCTAAGAAAAAGAGATAACTGTTTTTTAGTCCGAAACGAAGACGATGTCTTTGAAGTGTCCGTAAATAAGGTCGATAGCATACTGATCACAACTTCTGCATATATCTCAACAGATGCCATTAAGTTTGCAGTTGATAGCAACATTGACATTATATTTCTTGATTTTAACGGTGATCCTTATGGAAGGGTCTGGCATTCAAAGCTTGGTAGCACAACGTTAATCAGAAGAAAGCAGCTTGAAATATACGATAAAGAGGAGGGTTTGAGGCTGTCGAAGATGTGGAGTCTCAAGAAACTGGATAATCAGTTGGAACTTCTGAAGAGACTGAAGAAGACAAGGCCTGATAAGAAAGAGATACTGGAGGAGCATATTAACAAGATAATCCGATTAAGGGATGAGTTAAAGGCATTGAGAGGGACAATTGACGAAAAAAGGCAAACCATTTTGGGATTAGAGGGGATGTCCTCAAGAATATATTTTGATTCTATCTCCTTGATTATGCCTGAAAAATTCAAATTCAATGGTAGAAGCAGACAACCTGCAAAGGACGAGTTCAACTGTCTTTTGAACTATGGATATGGTATGCTCTATTCAATGGTTGAGAAGGCATGTATCATTGCAGGGCTAGACCCTTATGTGGGTTTCATGCACACAGATAATTATAACAAGAAGTCACTTGTTTTCGATATCATTGAACCATTTAGAACTTATGTCGATGAGACGGTAATTTTTCTCTTCAGTAAACGGAAGATCAAAAGGGAATATTTTGATGAGGTGCCAAATGGTCTTAGTTTAAATAAAGATGGAAAAGCTGTGCTTATTTTGGCATTAGATGAAACATTTGATAAGACGATGAGATATGGTAATAGAAATATCAAGGTTAGAGATACAATCCAGTTTGAATGTCATAAAATCGCCAATGGGCTTATAGGAAATTGAAATGCTTGTTTGGGTTATTTACGATATATCTGAGGATAAAAGTAGAAGTAAAGTTGCCAAGATCTGTAAAGGATATGGACTCTATAGGGTACAGAAGAGTGCGTTTCTTGGGGATCTGAACAAAACCGAGTCTGACTCACTAGCAATTGAATGTGAGGACATTATTAACGAAGGGGATTCAGTTTACGTTTTTCCGATGTGTGATGACTGTTTTAAGAAGATAAGATTGATCGGAGAAGGATTTGATAAGGATTTGGTGACTGATGAGATCGGAGTCAAGTTTTTTTGAAGGTGTAGGGCCCAAAATCAGTATTACGATATCTGACGTCATTGAGTATACCTTCTGCCCACGGTTTATTTACTTCATGTACTGTCTTGACATTCCCCAGCATGAAGAGAAGAGATACAAGGTTCTGAAAGGTCGTAAGCTTCACGAAACAAGAGAGAATGTTAACAAGAATTATATAAGAAAGAAGCTTCAATGCACACGTAAAGAGGTATCTGTTTATCTTTCATCAA
>JAXHTJ010000205.1:0-2859 GCA_034190245.1 Halobacteriota archaeon
CATACAACAAGGCTTGATAGTATCTGTCGCCACCGCTCCTCGGCTAAAAGTGATTCTGCAAGTTTCTCTGGTTCCAGAAAACCTTTGCCAAGGTTCTTCTGATCGATACTGTATCCAGCATTATCAAGGTGACTGTGCCTTGCACCAATAAGAACTCCAATATGAGCTCCTGGCCCCGTATGGTATCCTGGCATCTCATTTACACCAAAAGAGAGAGCATAATCTTCTCCACCATAGATCGATGAAGCATAATCAACGCCTTTTGCAAGTGCCTTGTAGAAATCATTTGGTTGTTCAACGATCATCTGCACAGCTTTTATATACGCCTTGTAATCGCCCCAATCAAGATTTACACCATTTGTCTCATTCACAGAGATAACACCACTTAATTGAGCCTCTGTTGCCCATGCCAGAACAACACCGGCACTCATTGAATCAAGACCAAGAACCTCAATTCGATCCATCAATCTCAAAAAGTCCTTTGCATCTGATATACCGAGCATAGAACCGAGAGCATAGATCGGTTCATAGTCATAAGAGATCATGGAAGTTTTATAGAAATAGGCCTCATCTTCATATGGTTCTCTGAGAGCAGCAATATGTATGCAGCCAACGGGGCAATGAGAGCATGAGAGTCTCCTTCCAAGATACTCCTCGGAAAACAACTCCCCTGATATTCCGGATGCCCCCTCAAACCTCGCCTCCTTAAGATTTCTTGTGGGAATCCCGCCTAACTCATTCAAAGGTAGAACATTTTCTGCTGTTCCGAGATCGTGATATTTCTTCATAACCTGAGACTTGACAGCGGCCTGATATATCTCATCATAGACTTTCCGATACTCCTTCATGTCGTTTACGGGAAGCGAGCGTTTTCCGGAGACAACTATGGCCTTGAGTTTCTTACTTCCGAAAACTGCCCCAAGACCCAGTCTACCGAAATGTCTGTATGTCTCTGTAGTAACGCATGCATACGATACAAGCTCTTCTCCTGCCCCACCAATCCTCATAATTGTCCTGAGCCCAGCACCCTTTTCATTCTCCCTTATGATGCGTCCTACTGTGAAGTTACTTTCCATACCCCAAAGCGACGAAGCATCTCTGAAGTTAATCTTATTACCATGGATGGCAAGGTAGACGGGAAAGTCACTTGCACCCTTTATCACGATAGCCCCATAGCCTGCCATACGTATCGAAATTGCACTCCTACCACCACAATGGCTCTCTCCAAGATTTCCGGTGAGTGGCGATTTGAAGAATGCGACGGTCTTTGAGGCAAGCGGGAATAATCCCGTCAAAGGCCCAACCGCAAGTATGATCGGATTTTCAGGACCCAATGGATCGGCACCCCTTGGACACTCCTCCTGAAGTAGCCTTGTCGCAACACCGGCACCACCGATATGACTTTCAAGGAGATCCTCGCGGACCTCTGCCCAGAACTTCTTTTCCGAGAGATCGACATAGAGGATATTTTTAAGAGGATCGTTTTTAAGCATGTTCCGCCCTCCTTATCTCCTCCAATTCAAGCACACCATGAGGGCAGTAATCAGCACAGTAACCACAGTGAATACATATCATAGGCTTATCTATCTCATCATCCCAGAAGACGGCGCCTATAATGCAGGCATCTCTACAATTTCCGCATCCTGTACATTTGGTAATGTCAAGACTCACTCCTCCACGATCTCTTTTTTTCAGCGCATCTGTCGGGCAGACTTTAACACAAGGCGGGTCATCACATGCCCTACAGACAACCACAATAAATCCTCTTTCCATACCTCCTACCGATCTTACCTCCATACAGGCCTCGGAAAGTCCAGCCTCGCCCTGCCTTCTTGAGCATGCAAACATACAACTCTGACAACCAACACACCGTTCTGTATCAACAATCGACAATCTCATGGTTTCAAATTACCCCCCTTATAAAATCGTTTCCTCAGGTATTTTTCAATCTCTATACCAAAAAATCCCGGTAATAAAGCAAGAATTATAACCCTCCACCAGTCTACTGGAAAGGCCGCTGTTCTGAATATTGCCTGAAGAGATGGAAGATACGTTATCAAAATCACATTAAGAAGCGTTACACAAATTCCAAATAAAACCCATCTGTTGGAGAATGGGCTGAATGTAAACGCCGAATCATATATCGATCTGGCACTGATAAGATAGCCTAAATGAAATAGTATCACTGCAACAAATGTGGCTGTTTGTGCCTGGACTATGTGAGGCATACTGGATGAATTAAAGCCTCCGAAATGATAATATATTGAAAAAGCGGTAAGTGCCATCAGTGTGGACGCAAGACCCACTCTTACAAAGAATAGTCTGTTTGCTATCTTTTCCTTAGAGTCACGTGGTGGTTCCTCCAGTAAGCCCTTTTCTTTTGGCTCCATCATGAGGGGTAGCGTGAGAAATACTGAATCTGCCAGATTTACCCATAGTATATGTATGGGCTCTAAGGGTAGGGAGGTTGCAAAAAGCGGTATGAACGGAGCAAGCAATACTGCCCCCATTATCAGAAGAGCCTGCCCACTACTTGTGGGAAGGGTGTATAAAACAGCCTTTTGGAAGTTATTCCAGCCATGTCTCCCCTCTTCAACAGCAGCAACTATACTGGTAAAGTTATCATCGGCTAAAACCATATCTGCTGCCTCTTTACTCACCTCGGTTCCCGATAGACCCATTGCCACTCCTATATCTGCTGCTTTCAGTGCAGGGGCATCATTCACACCATCGCCTGTAACTGCAACAACATGTCCCTTCTTCTGCAATTGTCGGGTAATACGTAATTTGTGCTCAGGAGAAGCCCGAGCGTAGACCGAAATCTCTTCCACGACCTCGTATAACTCCTCGTCACTCATG
>JAXHTJ010000206.1:0-2804 GCA_034190245.1 Halobacteriota archaeon
GGTCTTTTATTATCCTTATGGCCTCATCAGCATCATCACTGTACCTTATGCCAACTACATACTCGAACCTTCTTGCGACATTAGTTACATAGTTTGTAATGCTCGTTGTGAATACCTTATCATTTGGAATCCTCACGTATACACCATCAAAAGTTCTAATTGATGTTGAAATTATCTTTATATCTTCTACTACCCCTACTGTTCCTTCTACACTAACTGTATCTCCGATCTTTATGGGCCGCTCAAACATTAAAAATACACCTGATAGGAGGTTACTTACAACGCTCTGACTTGCAAAACCAAGAACTATCCCCCCTATTCCTCCAGCGACCAGTAAACCCGATGACTCTATTCCAAGCAACGGAAGAATCATAATTATTGCAATTATAATTACTGTGTAGTATGAAAATTTCAATATATTATTCAAATGGTCTTTGCCGACCTTGTCCCGTAAAAACCTTTGCAGGATCATTGTAATGGTTTTTGCCACTAATACTGATGTTATAAGAACCAGAGCGGAAATAAGAAGATCAAGGTAGGTTACATCACCATATGCAACTTCTTCAAGTATCACAGACCTGCCTCCATAACAAATTTTGTCATAACAACAGGAATCTTTCGTGTTGTGAAGTACTCTATTGATTTATTCATGCCTTTTTTAATCGGACTATTAATGATGCTTGTTTCTGCAATATGTGGTGCTATTATCTCCATTTTACCCTTCATAGATACCATGTTATCATCATAATAAATTTTCATAGAATATGCATTAAAGATAACTTTAGTGACATTGACCCAATAAGTTGTTTTATTTTCTATATTCAGTTCTATAACACCTTCATAAATTGGATTTGTAGAAGGTACCGATGTATAAATGTCACTTTTCCAGTATTTACATATTAGTCCTTTTGTCATACTGCCGTAAAGGGTATACTTCTTTTTTGAAAGGGTCAGGATATCAATAATCTCGTGATTCTTTTTGTTTGAAGATAAAAATACCCCAATTTCTATAGGAAACTTGAGATAGATCTTTCTTTTTGCCTCAGGGTCAATTAAAACCTCTTTTTCAAATTCAATAAGAAGATTTGGGGTTAGTTCTTTCGGCTTATTCAAAGGCTCGATGGGATTGAGAATTAGTCTTTCATTGTCTGCGAGTATAATCTTTTCTACATCCTCATTAGCGCAGGTTCTATTATAGATCAGGTTGTTATTATCCCGCATAACAGAGATAAAAAGGTCATCTTCCTCGATCGTCATAGGAAAATCATACTGCCCGTACATAAACATTATAAAAACCAAATTAATTGTATAAAAAATTAACTATTATCTCATCTCTTGGAATTCCCTATTATGAGATGTTTTTCAGATATACTGCGCAAGAATACTGCACAAGATTTATATACTAGTTAACCCTTCATTATTGTGTTGTATCTCAAAGGGTTTGTAAGTATAAAACCCATAAACAAAGGGAGGTGATTAATTTTTGGTAGATGTCAAAGATAAGAGGGATGATATACGCGAGGAATCCAGAAAAGAGATAGCGGACAGCATCCCAAAGATTGCAGTAAACCTTGGACTGGCTTTTCTGATCTGGTTGTTTGGTGTACTTGTATTCCTGCCACTTTCACGAAGCCTGACGGATCCGACATTGATGGGGCTTATTGGCCTGGACAAAATAGTCTCCGCAATTATGCTTGTAGTACTTATAGTAATACTGTTGAGAATCTTAAAAGAGGTTAAAGATGTCACAGATGCATTTGCAGGTTATGCTACGTTGTGGTTATCAAGCGAAGAAGCAAGTGAAGAGAGGATTCATAAGTACAGAACGGCATTCCGTGGTATTGGTTATATCATTGTTGCAATAATTGCCTATCTGTTCTTCCTGCCGTTCATTGCAGGTATATTCAGGGCACTTGCAGGATTGATACTGATAGTACTTGTTTTGGTGGTAATAGCGATACTCTTCACAGTTGGAGAAGCATTCTCAGAGCATATAGAGACTCATGCCGTTAAGTTTGTCAAGTGGACAGATAACCTTAGGGAAAGGATAGAGCAGGAAAGAAAGGAATTTGGAGAGAAAATAGAATCACAAGAGAAGAAAGAAGAACCCCCAAAATAAAAAAAGTTTTAGGAGCAGGTGATTATGAGAAATATAATACTTATACTCTCCTTTTTATTTTTATTTGTTATTATATCAGTATGCATCACGCAATCGCCTGACCTCCTATCACCAATTACCAGTTTTACAGAACTAAGCACAGATGAGATAGCTGGATTTATTTTGATATTGATGCTGATATTGACGGTGATATTCAGTTATTTACTAATCCGATATATATTAAAATCGCTTAATAGAATTATGCAATCCTGACTTAATACCTTATTTGCTATATGCTTAATTTATTAAGGCAAGGAACTGTTATTTATTAACACCTTGGAGGCGTATCCAAGAGCCCTCCTGATATACTCCTCGTCCCACTCGTCAACCGGAGATCGAGTCCCAAATATACGTTTTGGTATCCGTAGACTGTCAAATGAAAAGCCCTCTCTAATCTTGAAATCGTACTTATCTTTGTGTATACTCTCTCCGATGCGATGAATGTCCTCTGTAGTGAAGCTAAATCCTGCCACATTGAGTGCCTTTATCACCATATCTTCTTTGTATATCCCTCGTGCAAAGAAACATACAACAAGGCTTGATAGTATCTGTCGCCACCGCTCCTCGGCTAAAAGTGATTCTGCAAGTTTCTCTGGTTCCAGAAAACCTTTGCCAAGGTTCTTCTGATCGATACTGTATCCAGCAT
>JAXHTJ010000207.1:0-2787 GCA_034190245.1 Halobacteriota archaeon
ATCTTCGCTGTTTCCGAACCTGCATCATAATCCTCGATCCAATAAGGTAACTCATCGCCACCTTGATTGGCAAACCGTATATCATCACCATCAGGCTGTGCTTGTGAGAATTCGAAGTTGCTACTGTCAAGCTCTACAATCACTTGGTAATCGGTTAAGGCCTCTGTGTTTCCAGTGTTGTCGATTGTTATGGTGGATTGGTAGGGCCAAGGTATTGGTGTGTCACTCACAGTTACACTTGTACTTCCTTCTACACCACCACTCTCTGCTGTGACTGTTGCACTTCCCGGTGCAGCTGCAGTGAAAAGCCCATCTGAACTAACTGTTCCAACTACCTCATCGCTACTTGACCATGTAAATGTGATTTCTGGCATTTCATTATCGTATTGATCATATCCGGTTGCTGTGAACTGCTGCGTTTCACCTACATTAAGTGAAGCAGTTGGTGGTGATACTACGATTGCTGTGAGTATTGGTGTGTCACCAACCGTCACAGTCGGTTCTGGGGAGGTGTATTTACGGACTCGTATGTCATCCCAGCTATACCCTGTAGACGCTCCATTTTTACAGTAGTTATTCAATTTTATTGCATTCCAATTGGTGATTGCGTCGTCTGTAACGGAGTTCTTCAGACTACCATCAATATAAAATTCCCAATTACCATTTTGATCCCTTCTTAGTTCAAAATCATGCCAATTTGTATTGGGTGACCAGCTCCAGGTCATAAGTTCTGTTTTAGTACCATCTACAACTTTATTAAGGGATTCATGATAATTGTTGTTCTCATCCATACGGATATAATAATAATTGTCAGCGTCTTGCCATAACTGAAGATGCCATTGTTGCCATTGATCCAAAGTATCATACTTAAGCCCCCAATTCCAAATAGCAGATACTGTATCAGATGGTGTTTTTATAAACTTATTCCCGTTCACTTTTTCTGTCTCTGTTAGATAGTTGTTTAATGCACTCCAAGCACCATTCTCTACTACCCATCCATCGAAATTCCCATCTTCAAAATCATCAAAGAACTCGAATGTTTCAGTTCCACTGCTCATCGATTCTGCTTCTGTGTTTCCAAAGTACATCGTTATGGTTGTTGTGCCTGAAGCAGGTATACTGTCCACTTTGACCAATATCTTCGCTGTTTCCAAACCTGCATCATAATCCTCGATCCAATAAGGTAACTGATCGACACCTTGATTGGTAAACCGTATATCATCACCATCAGGCTGTGCTTGTGAGAAGTCAAAGTTGGTATTGTCAAGTTCAATGAGCACCTGGTAGTCGGTTAAGGTCTCGGTGTTTCCAGTGTTGTCGATTGTTATGGCGGATTGGTAGTTCCAGTCTAACAGGTCTTCTGGTTCTATCTCAACCGTCACAGTCGGTTCTGGGGAGGTGTATTTTCGGACACGGAAGTCGTCAAATCGTGGATAAGCATAATTACCTGCTCCCACTCCCACATATCCTGCGTCATATAAATTACTTTCAGCGTCTGCGTAATGTCTTAAACTACCACCCTGTGAGCATTCATATCTAATCGTGCAATTTGACTTTTTGAAACTCAAGTCTTCCCATGTGTTATATGTATTTTCTGATGTTGCATTTGATGTTCCTATTACTGTCCCTTCATTGAAATTATCACCGTCAATTACTTTCCTAATCCAGAAAGAAGGCCATTTTCGTCCATACACCATGCTGTAGAAATCATAATATTCATAGCCCGATTGGAAATCCGTATTTAAACATGCTACCAATCCACTGTGGCCATCTTCTTCTGATTGTTCAACCTTGGCCTTAACATCAATAGCAAAATCTCCGTTAAACGATTGACCGGTATATGCAATCTTTGGCTTATACTGATAGTATATTCCCCAATCAGTAAACTTCATAATCCCGTCGGATATGCTCCAACTACTCGTTTGCTCTCCAAAGGCCTTCCAATCAGTACCAATAGTGTCTGTCTCAAAATCATCAAAGAATTCGAATGCATTATCTCCATCACTCACCGGATCTGCTTCGGCATTTCCGTAGTGCATGATGATTGTTTTTGTGCTCGAAGCAGGTATACTATCCACTTTCACCCATATCTTTGCTGTTTCCGAACCTGCATCATAATCCTCGATCCAATAAGGTAACTGATCGACACCTTGATTGGTAAACCTTATATCATCCCCCTCAGGCTGTGCTTGTGAAAAGTCGAAGTTGGTATTGTCAAGTTCAACGAGCACCTGGTAATCGGTTAAGGCATCGGTGTTTCCATTGTTGTCGATTGTTATGGTGGATTGGTAGTTCCAATCGTCCATCTCATCTGCCGAAACTACACCAACTGGCCCTCCACCAAAAACCATCATCATTGTAAAAAAAACCGCAAAAAACACCCAAAATGCTAATTTACCTGTCTTCTGTTCCATGTTCAATTCACCCCGGTTATCCGGTCACTTAGCATAGAGTGTGAGCGTAATTTTATGGGCCAATTAATTAAAACACATACATTATACTGTTAGAATAACATATAAAGCGATCGTTCCAAATATAAATGATTAGTCTTTTATATCAGTAGAATTTTTTCCAATATACAAATTGGATTATAATTTCAAGAAACGTACCGATAGATACACTGATTATTGCGGAGTTTGCTTCCCGGGCCATAATATGAGTAAATGCTGGTACTGTCCTTAAATAGACCGCATAATTAATATAGTCTAACATCCATTTCTCTATTGTGATAAAAATGGCTAGACCGAGGAGCAAGATAGATATAACGTGCCAGAATTCAAAATGCAA
>JAXHTJ010000021.1:0-14116 GCA_034190245.1 Halobacteriota archaeon
GGAGAAGAGGTTTGATTAGTGACCATTCTCCTTCTGTTAATTCTTCAAACTTCACGAAGTCCCCTTAAATTATGATTATCTGTTATGAGGATGATGAAGGTAAATGTTTTGAAATGTGTTCCCTATTATATATAAAGCATGAACTCCAATAGAAGCCGTAATAAAAACAGATATCTACTTTGAAGTTGAAGTTGATAAAAAACTTATTTGATAACGGAAAGGATGCTAAGTTCAATGAAGGAAGATGACTTTAGTGAATGGTATAATGATCTACTGTGGAAAGCGCAGATTATGGACGTGAGGTACCCTGTCAAGGGGCTGTATGTCTGGTATCCGTTCGGTTTTGCATTGAGGAAGAATGTCTACGGGATCCTGAGATCTCTCCTGGATGAAGATCATTCGGAGGCTCTATTTCCGCTACTCATTCCAAAGAACGAGTTCATGAAAGAAGCCGAGCACATCAAAGGATTTGAGGAGGAGGTCTATTGGGTTGATAGGGGTGGACTCAATAAACTGGACGTCCCGCTTGCGCTTCGCCCTACATCTGAAACGGCCATGTACCCTATCTTCAAGCTATGGGTCAGATCACACGCTGACCTTCCACTGAGGATATACCAGATAGTGAATACTTTCAGGCACGAGACAAAGCACACCCGTCCGCTTATCAGGCTCAGGGAGATCACATCTTTCAAGGAAGCCCACACAGTTCACACTACCTGGGAGGATGCGGAAAAGCAGGTACATGATGCTGTCAAGATCTATAAAAAGTTCTTCAACATGCTTGCAGTTCCATATATCATATCAAAGAGGCCGAGCTGGGACAAATTCCCCGGGTCGGACTACAGCATAGCTTTTGATACTCTTATGCCCGATGGAAAGACCCTGCAGGTCGGTACAATCCATCACCTTGGTACAAACTTTGCAAAGACTTTTGATATCCAGTACGAGGATGAAGATGGTGAGCAGCAGTATGCCAATCAAACATGCTACGGAATCTCCGAGAGATGCATAGCTGCTCTGATAAGTATTCACGGAGATGACAAAGGGCTGGTGCTGCCTCCAGATGTTGCCCCGATACAGGTTGTAATAATCCCGATAATATTTTCAGATACCCATGAGATTGTATCCAACACATGCAAGAATCTCTATCGTGATCTGAAGGAGGCAGGTATAAGAGTCACGCTGGACGAAACTGGTGAACGCCCGGGAGCCAAGTATTACAAATGGGAACTAAAAGGCGTTCCCCTTAGAATAGAGATAGGTCCAAGAGATATCGAATCTGGGTCCGCTATTATGGTCAGAAGGGGCACAAAAGTTAAAGAGAAGGTGCCCTTGGATGCCATAGTGGATCAGGTAAAATCGCTTCTTCTTGATCACCAAAAAGAACTTCAAAATAAAAGTGAGGAAACTTTCAAGAGCAGGGTTTTCGATTGTGATAGCCTTGATCAGGTCAGAGATGCCGTGAATAAAAATATTGCCATGATTGCATGGTGCGGCAGCGAAGATTGTGGTAGAGAGGTGGAAGAGGCAACAGATGCAGATATATTGGGTGAATCTGTAACCGAGAAAAGAGTTTCGAATTGCCTGATCTGTGGTGCAAAGACCGAGATGGTCGTATATGTGGCGAGGACTTATTGATATCTCGGGAGCTACTCATCCGAGGGTTTTATGACAAACTCACAATAAGGGTCTCCTGCTGCAACACAGTTCGTCTCTTTAACAGAGAATTTTCTCCCATCACTGATGACGCTCGTAACACCTGCGGTGACTCCAGCACCGTGATAGCAGACATTTCTTCCAGTTTTTTTGTAGTCTTTGGCAAACATCGTGCCACCGTTGAACCTGAGTTTATTCTCTTCCCCCTCTCCTCTGATAAACTCCGGATTACCTATTTCAATGCGAACGAGTAAAGAATCGAGATAGATAGTTCTCTCTTTTATGCTCTTATCTTTCAGGTTAAATTGCTCCATAAGCCATATTCCAAGCTTTTCTCCGGATTTCACCCCTGCCTCATAGAATGATGGTAATCCGCCATAACGTATGTCATATGGAATAACAGTCTCCATAACTGCCTGTAAATCAACTAGAAGACCCCGCCAGATTTTGAATCCATCCGCTGCGTTTTTATTTATAAATTCTCTAACTTCAGAGTCTATCTTTTCGTATAATTCTTCATCAGTCAAATTAATCTCCCATCCTAAACTATCCATTTACTCATTAATAATATTTTTGGGATCCACATGGTTGAGATACGAAAGAAAAATAGATAATGTTTACCATTAATAAGATAGGATGATGCTTTCTAATCTTGCCAACCAGTTAAGGGATTTTGAGGGAGTCAAGCGTAAAAGAGCGATTGGGCCTTTGACGAGATCATTGAATGAAGATGTGAAACGGGATGAAGTACTGGCCTCATTCGGTGAAGACGCCGCTGTCATCAGCCATGGTGAAGGTCTTCTACTGATGGCGGCGGATGGGATATGGAGTAAGCTCATGACTGCAGATCCCAAGTGGTCAGGATACTGTGCTGTTCTGGTCAATGTTCACGACATAGCTGCAATGGGTGGTAAACCTATCGCTATGGTGGATGTCTTTTCTGTTAGCGAAAAAAAGACCTGTGATCTGGTTTCGGACGGGATGAGGGAGGCTGTGAAAAAGTTCAATGTTCCGATAATCGGTGGGCACATTCATCCGGACACTCCTTACAATGCCCTGGACGTAGCAATCATCGGGAGTGTAAAGAAAGACTGCGTGATATACAGCAGCACCGCAGAAACAGAAGATGAGATAATAGTTGCTGTAGACCTGCATGGAAGGGTCCACCCATCCTCAGAATTAAATTGGGACTCCACATCTGATAGGGGTCCTGAAACTCTGCAAAGACAGATAGATTCCATGAGGGTGCTCGGAGAGGCTCATCTGGTCAGCGCTGGAAAAGATATAAGCAACCCTGGTCTAATAGGTACACTTGGGATGTTGCTAGAGGTGAGTGGGAAGGGGGCGGTTGTAAACATTCACGAAATACCAATCCCGGAGGAGTTGAGTCTAAATCGATGGCTCAAGATGTATCCTGGCATGGGATTTATCGTCACCTCCAGACCTGAAGATTCAGAAGATGTGATCTCAATATTTGAGGATCATGAGATGTCTGCTGCGAAGATAGGTGAGATAACAGATGACTCAAAATTAACAATTACTGATGGTTCTGATAGTGCCGATGTTTTCGACTTCGAGATGGATTCTATAACCGGCCTTGGGTGTTGACTGACAAACTTTTGATAGGATGCGAAATCAAAGCTATTTTATAAATATTAGATCTTTCTATCAGAGCAAAATCCCTTCATCTTAAAGCGTACCTATTCTATTATTAAATATCAGTATCATGGCCATACTATTCAATAATGATACCATATCTATTATATATATGTCCAAAATGATATTATAATTTGGATGACGGTGGTGGCCAGAGAATTTTGAGAATTTTGGAAGGGTTTAAAATGAGTAAAAATGTATCTTTTTCATCGATTATAACATCTTTAAATTTGGTGTTGGTCCCTAGAACAGTATCGGCGGATCCATCTGTAATTGTCACCGATTATAAAATATCTCCGGCGGTATTGATCCCGGGAGATGTTGGAATTCTCACTATAACTATAAAAAATTCAGCAAGTACCAACGTAGAAATTAAAGAGGTTTCTCTCTTCTCTTCAAAGGTCGACTCGATGAGCGATAGTTATGACAATGTCGGGCTGCTTGGACCGAGCCAGAGCATGGATTTATCGTTTGTTTTTAAAGTGCCTTATCGGGAAGGCATATATTTCCCAGAGATCTGGATTGAGGTTTTTAACTCATCAAGGGTGACATACCCTGTCCCGTTATTTGTAAACACGAGAGTCCCTACTGCAAAAGAACCTGCAATTGAGGTGGAAAAGACTGCTACTGAGAATATATTTCCCGGTGATGACTTTGAGATCTCACTGAAACTGACAAACAAGGGTGAGAGCAGGGCCGATGAGGTAAAGATCATTATGGATGTAAGTACGCCAATGTCTTCCCGAAGTCCGAACAACTACTATATACCAGGCCTTGAACCAGGAGAAAGCTATGATCTGTACTTTGATGTTACCTCAGACGAAGATGCTGAAGTCGGTTTATATTCGATTCCAATTGCCCTTGAGTACAGTGGTGCAGCCATCTCTAAAGAGCAGACAGAGTCAGTGAGTATAGAGATAATAGGTAAGGCCAATAGCCATTGAGCCCATATCTTCAAACCCGGTGGATATCATTGAAGGGGATTTCATCAATAGGGGCGATATACCCTGACTTATATTGGCCTTCATCTTCTTCTCAAGATAAATATGCTCCATTGCTGACGCATTATTAGATTTGGATAGAAAACAGAAAAGATCAGTCTATGGGTGAATGAGAGACCTTCAGAGCGGCCCCTTTTACACACAAAGCTTCTGCATTTGACGTTGGCAGAACAACAACATCTTCTCTTCCGAGTGTATAATTCCGACCATCCGATCCAACAAATGTTGGTATATCACGCAATATTCTAACTATTGTGAACCCTTCCATCGTATGGTTCTTCTCTTCCATATCGCCTCCTTCTTCATCTCCAACCTCCCTTGAAGGTTGAAGAATCTCTCTATTTATCCTGGCGCCACTCAAGATGGGGCCCAAGATAGCATCCTTTATATCCTCTATGATCTTGACTGTATCGTAATAGAGATTCCTCTCCAGAGCAGTCATGCCATTTGGATCTTTTAAGAGGCCACTCGCCTTTGAAGATGCGAGGTTTATAACCTTGCCGATACGCTTGGTGAAGATACTCTCTATTCGCATACGTGCAGTCTTCAATTCATCTTCTAAAAGAATCGCCTTGGGGTCATCTGTAGCTGTTTCCTCTCGCTCTTTCTCCAGTTCACGAATATATCCGCTTGCCTCTTCATAAAAATCACTGGATAGTTCCTGGAGTGCAGCCGAGCTTCTCTCCCCATCCAGGATCCTCCATAGTTCCTCCAGGTTCATCTTTTCACCAGCAAGTCATCTCTTCTCCGACTCAAAATAGCCCATACCATCCCACCTTTTATAAAGATTATGTTCTATTCCCAGACTGTCCAGCACCCTCCCAACCATGAAATCAATCAGATCGGAGATACTCGTAGGCCGTGAATAGAATGCCGGTGAAGCCGGCAATATTACTGCTCCGGCTCTCTTCACCCTCACCAGGTTTTCACAATGTATCAGGCTTAGAGGTGTCTCTCTCGGCATTAAAACCAGTAGCCTTCCTTCCTTCAAACAGACATCGGCAACCCTCGTGATCAGAGTATCAGAGATTCCATTTGCGATAGATGCCAGTGTTTTCATGCTGCAGGGTAAGATGATCTCCCCATCAAAGTTATATGATCCACTGGAGACAGGAGCGGCCAAATCATCGTTCTTGTAGATGTGGGATGCCATGCTATAAACTGTTTTGATATTAATATCGGTTTCAAGCCGTATTATCTCTTTACCGGAATCTGATATGATCAGGTGGGTTTCAACATCAGATCTATCCCTGAGTACCTCGAGCAATCTTACACCATACTGTGCACCACTTGCACCTGTTATTCCGACGACAATTCTCACTTTAGCTCACCCATCTTCTCTAAAAAGATGTCAATTATATGCTTAGAGTTTTCCATGATTGTTGATATCTCTTCTTCTGTTATATCGTCCAGGTGAATTCCTACGATCAAAACAGTGGTCTTCTTCGTATTCTTTGAGATGCGTTCTGCCCCATCCTTTGCTATCCTATCATCCCTATGACCCGTCATCGTAATTACGGAAGAAGAAGCCCTACTATCGACTGTGTCGTAACATCCCACTCCAATAGCTCCTACGTGGGCGCCCTCACCGAGTATATCTACGACATAATCTTCCCCCATGCGAAATGCATGTAGATACAATTTACATCTTCCCTCTCCATATTCTAAGTTAATCATAAATCACTACCTCTTGATTTATTAGACTGAAAATCTATCTTCGGTAAAATGCTAAAAGTTCATTTAACACTCTCATAAACCATTGCAAGCACAGTGCCAGAAACCAGAAAACTTATCAGATCTTTCAAAAACCAGTACATTATCACCTCATCTGGAATTGGTATAAGCAATTGTAGGTTAAAAAAACTCGGAACATCGCTGATAAGAAAGAACATGAGTCCAAATATCAATCCCTTGAAAACTCCTCCACTCGGTATCGCCCTGTAGAAGATGGTGTAAATTGCCCCCATCAATATCCCAACAACCAGCGCCACTACCACACCCTCAAAAGCTACTGTAGTGCCTATGGGGTTCCACAGTTCAGGAGTGGCTTCATAATATGGTAAAAAGAGGCTTTCCATTGTGAATGCCTCCATCAGCCAACCGATGAAGAATAGCGATATTCCGGCAACAACACCGGAGATTAACCCTTTTCTAACATCCACCAAAAACATCTTCTTTTACCTGTGTTTATGGTTTCGACACCAATAATGATAAATATTTCGGCGATTCGTCTCTTTTTAATCGATAAACTTATAGTATACGACCTTTATAAAAATGCGATGGTGGGCCCGTGGTCTAGCCGGTTATGACACCGCCTTTACACGGCGGAAATCATGCGTTCGAATCGCATCGGGCCCATAAAAACTTCAGTATTCTTCTACAACTATACCTTCAATATCTTCTTTAGCTTTTCGAGTGAGTTGCGCATTATGGTCATCGCGATGGCAAGGCTTGCTTCTGAACTTAGGCTGAGCACGAGAAAAGCTTCAGATCCAACACCCATAACGATAATCTTTCCATTTTTCATCTCTATAACTATAGATGCCGGTTCCATTCCTTTCAGCTCATTTGTGACCATTTTACCGGCGTTGAATATTGAAACTGCGGCCTGACCAAAGAGATCTTCATTGACGCCCACAAAGTTCTTAAAACAGATCAAGAACCCGTCTCTGCTTATCAGAGCCGATGCTTCAGTCCCACCAATATCTTCAAGGCTTTTCAAAACTTGTTCAAGCCCCTTAGTCCATGTTTCCCGCTCGCCGCTTATAGGGAGGGAAAGAGACCCCAACCCAAAATCATCTATCCCAATTGTTCCTTTTTCAGGGTTAAATTTGATAAACTTAAAATCTTCTAGGAAATCTAAAATCTGGCTGATCCTTTCTAGGGGAATGCCCACTCCTTCGCTGATCGTATCTAGGAAAACCCAATCTTTTTCTTTCAGATCCGTCAAAATTTCTTCAGAAACTTCCCCTAATCTTGTCACAAATAGAAATTTTAGAAACACATCATACATAAACTTAATGCCGATTACTATCATTTTTAATGAAGTGTTTTGCCCCATTTATCGTACCGCAGATACGCAGGACCGTGGCACCAATGGGTCTTCCATAGACTCCATCTATAGCGGCAAGCACTGCCCTAACTTCTTCCGTTTTATTTCGGCTGCATCTTATAATCCCCCTCTTCCCATCGAACGCAAGCATCCAGAGGCCGAGCTTACTGGTTCCCACATCGCCAAATAAAGAATAAGCAGAAGTCCACATCTCTTTTATAAGCTCCCGCCTATCTATCTCATGCTCGGACAGGATCTCAAATACGATATATCTCTTACGTTCCCTGATCGAAGATGGCAGTATCTTCATACTCAACTTACTTCTGGATTACCAAAAGTTCTTCTCACTATCCGCTCTACTCTCTCTTTTGCTCTCCTGAAATCGTCCTCTGAGAGTGCGGTATCTTTAATCTCATCTACACTTTTTTCCTCAATATTAAAACTCCTTAAGGCCTCAAGTGTAGCAGTGTGGATGAGCTCCTCTATATGGCTTCCTGTGTAAGGGCGCTCTCCAATCATACTTGCCAGCTTCGATACATCCAGACCATCTTCTAACTTGTGCCCTCGCAGGTGAATCCTGAAGACCTCCTCCTTCCACTCCGTTCCAAAATCTTTTGCATTATTTGGGTCGAAGACCAGCCGTCTGTCTATTCTTCCAGGTCTATCGATCACTCCCAGCTCCACAAGCTCTGGAACATTCGTCGATGCCAGGATCATAACATTGCTCCTCTCTTCTGTCCCATCTATATAATCCAGTGCATCAGTCAAGGAGGCCTCCCCTACAGAAGAGAACATACCATCAAACCTCTGCTTCGCTGGTGTCAGTGTCTCGATATCCTCTATGTACAGCACCGATGGTTCTAATGCTCTTGCAATCTCAAAGACATACTCCCATCCCATTCTCTGGATGTCCGATGGCTTTGCTCTGATGAAGGTACCACTACCTTTTAATTTATTAGAGATTATTCTGCTCAGGAGGGTCTTTCCCATCCCCCTCTCGCCTTCCAACATGAGCCCTCTCGGTATCCTGAGGTTGGCGGCTCTGAACTTATCATGATATTTGACCGGCAGTATTATATTCTCCTCCACCTCGGTCCTGAAGTAATCCGGTATTGCCAGATCTTCCCAATCATAATCCCCGAAATCTTCCTCCTCGCCATTAATGTCGATGATCTTTCCCTTTAATGGGTTCTTCTCCCCCATGTAATCGTCCACTATCTCGAATATGCTCGAAGCATGAACTCTATCTTCCTTTCTTGTGTAAACTGAGAATATGGTATAACTTCCACCAGTGGGACATATACCGGCCCCAATCATCATCACCCCCTGTTGATGGGGGCTTACGCTCTCAATAACCGCTCTAATCGTGTCCCCGTTTAAATCGAACTCGCCACCAAACAACGCATCTTCAAAGGTACTTCCCTCATCATCCAATGAATAGTTAATTGGTGCGCCTTCCGGTTCTGAGGTCTTCTTTATATTTTTTGCCCTTTTAGATAGATCCTCTAAAGCTTTTGACATCGCTTTATTGAATGTGTAAGGAAACCTTTTATAGGTTCTAGCCGTATCTCCGAGATTCTTGACACCGAGATACGTCTTTATAAGTTCGTTCTTCTCTCTTTTATTGAGGCCAGCAGATCCGAAGATGTTCTGGAGAAAGTCGGGCACCTCCTCACTCACTCCCATTCCAACTATCCGTGCCTCACCTATGGCACCATCGTGTTCTTCACCCATATCTATCCGTTAAAAAGGTGTAAAAAGATACTTTAAATCTTCCTATTTAGGAGGCCAATTCTCCTCCATCCAGCCTGGGATCCTACCGGAGTCCTTTGGTCCGACTACGACCGTCCATCCTGTCCCCTCTTCAGCTTCTCCAGAAAGTCTTGCCGCCAGTCCCGGGATAACAATCGTGCCGTGATTCACTTTCTCCTTTATATCTTTATCACTCTCTAAAGTCTCTTTTATCTTGGCAGGAGTGAGCTGCCCCCCTGCAACAGCGGCCTCTACACCGATTCCATCCGTATTTGTGACAACAATATAGCTATCTATGCCATTAGAAGATAGGTCGCTCTCAACCGTATAATATGTGAGCGCGAAGTTGGTCGTAACGAATACGGGCGAACTCTCATTTGGAGTTCCTATGGTTCTAATACCTGGATCGACCTGCACAGGTCTTCTCGGATCGGTGTATATATTATTGTTCAATGTTACCTCTGGAATGGTTGAGTAGGGTTCAACGCTATGTAAAATCATGATATCGGCATATTTGACTATGAAGGTCGATGCAATGACAGTCTCCCAGTATGCTGCACTGACCGGATCTTCCTGCACCATCCATGCAGTCATAGGAATGCTCATCAGTGGAAAAGCCACCTCTTTTTGGTCCTCTGTGACGCCAGCTCTTCGTAGTTGGACGAAATTTGAAAGTGTCTTCTTGAGTCCTTCACCTGTGGGAAATGTTCCTGGATCCAGAACAAGTTCATCTATTCCCATCTCAATAAATGTTGATGCTATCGACTTTAACTTATCCAAGTCATCTGGAACAAATATTGTGACCGGTGTTTCATATTCGATTGCCAGGTCAGCAACCTCACTCCAGTTCTTCTCCGTAGCGGCGTATATCAATGGATTTTTATCTGAAACAACCTCAAGTCCGGCTTTTAGCACCTTCGGATCAAATGAACATAAAACCAGCGGGAAATTCGTGTTTTTAGATACTTTTTCAACACAATCAGCAAATTTGGATGGATCGTTAGATATTGATCGAACGGCTATCATGTCGAGTGTGAGATGCTCTCCAACATAGAACTTCTTGAAGCCCTGAATGGCGTTAACTCTCTCAATCAATTCATCATCGCTCATCGTGTCCCAGACATCATATGTCAATGCCGTTTCATCATAGAATGTTAGCTGATGGCGATGCAACACATCCTCCCCACCGATCTTTACAATATTTTCTCCTGTGCCTATCTCAATGAGTTTCACCTGTGGGGCCATCACTTGAATGAGCTCTTCATAATCGCTCTTAAATTTTTCATCTAGTAAAGGCGTACAATCCTCGATTTTTAATGTCCTCTCTATCAACTGCGCAGCAAAGGCCATACACGTCTTCTCTCCACATTCTCCGCAATTCGTCTTTGGAAGATATTTGTAAATTTCTAATGGGCTGCTAACTTTCATGTTTTACCACACCTATAACCTAAAGATAGGTTTAGTGTAAGGAGAACATATACCTTTCTTTTTGCCACTGTCAATCTGACCCTTTAAGAATTCTTGGATCTGGTAATAGGAATCTTACGATGTACTTATCCTCCTTTTTTATGTACTTCCTTATCCAGCTCTTCATAATTTTCCACAACTCTTGATCTTCGATGCTTTTGATTATGCTATCCCCGAGGATATCACTCACCGCTTCAAATGGCGTTACATAACTGGGATCCGGGTTTTTGAGCCGGTTCACGACCTCTTCAGCTTCCCCCATAACAGTCTTCTCACCGATCGATATCATCAAATTTCCGCTGTTAGAAGCCATGTGAGGTACAAAAACTATTATATAATTGAAATTTCCCATCAGCTCCCTTATTATACCAATGAGGGATATAGTTGCACCGAGAAATGAGTCGACAAGCACAAATAGTTTATTTATACCTCTCCCTTTTATCTCAGATACAACGTACTCTACATCAAGCTTTTCTTGCGACCTAATCTCAGGAGTTATTATGGGTATTATGTCAAATGGTTTGTAAGGGGATACAATAGCGATTATTGCCGTGTCATCATCAAGTATCTTGAATATATGCTTCCTCAATTCAGGATCTGATTCTTCCATAGCAAGGATCTTCATATTGCACCTATATAAACCAGAGATAAACACCAATCGAAACAAGAGCCCCTAAAAACGTGCCGGATAGATTCACTGTGTTATTTGTTAAGATACCTCTCTCCTCCAATGTAGCCCCAAGCAAGCTGTCAATGTTTGTCCCAAAAAAACCTCCGGATACAGTGACCAAAATTAAGAACCCCAGCGTGAAATCGGTACCAATACCCATAATGACAGCAGACAGAGCAATTACCGCTGAACCAAGAATGGCTGATAGCTCACCCAGAATAGATATCGCACCATTTGTTCCTGGTTTTGTCGGTTTAAGGTTCGTTATTAAACGGGGATGTGGGCTACCAGTCTCTCCTATCTCAGTGGCCAATGTATCGGCAGTTGCTGTGGCAATGGCACCCAGAAAACCGAATAAAAAGATGTTATTACCGTCAAATAATCCATAGCTGACAGCCATGCACAGTGCGGCAAAACCATTTCCAAGTACGTTTCTATAATCACGCATCTCTTGAACGATACCTAGTGATTGCTTATACTCATACCTGTATCTCGTAAAGACGCCCCCTAAAATGAAGAAGATGAGAAGAAGTAAAAACCACCTATAATCTGCAAAAATGATCATTAAAACACCGATGAGTATCCCACCCAGAGAACCCGCTAAATCGAGAAGTTTCATCCTATAAGATAGAAAACCAACAGCAAATACAATTACAAGAGCGATGTAGAAATTGAACATATTCTCGATTGCCAAACAAACCCCAAAGATGTAACGGACTTAAAAACTAAAATACTTTATCCTTTGAGTGTATCTTTTGACTGATGGTAGTAGGAGACGCGATATCGAAGATTTATGAGAGGAGATTACTTGACATAATTAAAGCCGATAAAGTCGCAAAAAACATACTCATTGTCCTCTGTGAGGGGGATTTACTCTCTGATGAAGGATTGCAAAAGCTGAGGTTATTTGTTGAATGGTCGTTGAGTCTGGGTGTGGAAACGACTACCATCTACGTGAACGTGATAGATGACGCTGAAATTGCCGAGATAATATGCCCCAGGCTCAGCAAACGAATTCTTGAAGTTCTGTCCAACATAAAAGCAGAAATCTTTATTCATAGCAAATATGGTAACAACTGCGTAGAAAGAAGAGATGCCATGATGAATATTGATATATCTATCGGCCTCGGTGGGAGAGAAGAACTGACCGACGCAATCAAAACGATTATGGAGAAGATTGAGTCAGGTGATGTCGAGCCGAAAGATATCGATGCCAGGATGATTGAGCTCCAACTTATATTCAAATCGGAGCCGGATTTGATCATCAGGTCCGGTGGAAGACTGACCGATTTTCTCATCTGGCAGTCGATATACTCTGAACTATATTTCACAGAGGTGAACTGGCTGAACTTCAGAAAGTTAGATCTCTTGAGGGCAATACGGGATTATCAGGACAGGAAGAGACGGTTCGGAGTTTAATTTTCATGGAATTCTTTCTACTCGTTCCATCGTACCCTTCACAGATCTGTAGTACCTTGAACTCTTCTCAATAAAATCAGCAGCTATTGCGCCTTTCTCTGTTATTACATACTCCCCTCTTCCAACCTTCTTTGCAAGGCCTTCCAGTTGGATCACTGTCTTCATCTTGCTTGCAATACTCCCCCTCTCAACAAGTTGATCGGTATACTTTCTGATCTCTGAAAAGTTTGTAATCTTTCCAACTCCGTTACTTGATAAAACGATAAGAATCAATCGATACTGCACATCTCCAATTCCTCGGTTAATTCCGAGTGATCTGAAAAATTCTGCAACCTCTTCCTCCCATTCAATATTGATCACCGTCATAGATCTCCGTTCCCCTCATACTCTTCAAATTCCTGTGGTTCCAGTTTTAATACCCTTATAACGATGTCTGGTGGGAAGAAGGCAATGTATCCAAGGAGCGCTCCCAGCAGTATGAACAAGTTTGATATCAGATGAGGTGCTCCCCCTATCCCAAGCACTCCAAATAAGACAAAATCATAAACAAGAGAAAGAGAGATCAACGCCAATGTGACTTTATACTGTGTAAATTTCGGAGTCCTTCTCAACGCTATAAATGGTAGTAAAGCCAATATCATACATAACGAAGGCACATACAATCCGAAGACAAACAGGAGCTTCAAAAGCTGATCGATATGAAATTCGGGAATCCATGGATCTGGATATGGGCCATCAACTCCCAGAGTGAACAATAATATAATGCCTATTATACCTACAACCATAAAAATCAGGGACGCAATTGTGCTTATCTTGCTGTCTCCAAGTAGTACATGAAAGATAAAATAAGCTAGAGGGGCTGTTGTCATCAGCAAAGAAGCGAATGATGCCTGGAAAAAAGCTATACTCATACCAGATATGCCTATATACTCAGCAGCTATGGATAATCCGTTAAAAAGGTAAGAGAGGCCCAAAATAGCCCAGAAAATCCCAAAAGTAACTGAAGTTAGATATCTAAAATCAGTTCTTCCGATCTTTCCAAACATCTTTATTGCAAGTAAAAACGATACCATTGACGTTCCAATCAATATAAAACTATGTAGCATCCAGACAGTTTGCATGGATTATCACGCCCTTAGAAGAGATATTGCCGCATCTAACAGTATAAATATCTTTCTATAATCCCTCAAGATTACGTTCATAGTTTGAAACTTCCAACCGTAAAATATATATAATATTGGTGACATACCTGATTATTGAGGGTAAAATACCTGAAAAGTGGGGGAGCCTCTAAATTTTGAGGGGGTGAGAAAGAATGAAAGCTAATCGGAGATCTTCCATAAGGGAAGATGAGAGTGCACAGATGGGGATAGGTACACTGATCATATTCATTGCCATGGTCCTGGTAGCCGCGGTTGCCGCAGCAGTCTTGATCCAGACGAG
>JAXHTJ010000021.1:14216-24872 GCA_034190245.1 Halobacteriota archaeon
CTCCGGAGATCTTGTGATACTTGAGATGCTACCTGCCATGGACTTCCCTTCAAGGGAGCCGATGAGAATCGAAATCAAACCAGAGCACGGTGCGCCGGTGATAAGGGAGTTGACGATGCCACCATCATATGGTGTTGACATATATATACCAATATTCCCGTGAGGATGTGAAGTATTTAATTCGAAGTTTGAGGGGGTGAGGTAGATAAAATGAAAGCGAACCAACGCATAAGGGAAGATGAGAGTGCACAGATGGGGATAGGTACACTGATCATATTCATTTCTATGGTCCTGGTAGCCGCGGTTGCCGCAGCAGTCTTGATCCAGACGAGTGGTGTACTTCAGCAGAGAGCAACTGAGACCGGTAAAGAGGCAACAGCGGAAGTTGCATCAAATATTGCGATAGAGACTATAGTGGGACACAGGGCAAGTACCTCGACCAACGACCTTGAATACGTTAATATGACGATAAAGGTGATGGCAGGTGCGGGTGATATAGACCTATCGATGCTCAGGATCTCACTGCAGAATGAGACGACTCGTACGGAGAATATCCAGTTCAACAGCAGTACATTGTCCACCACGACATTTACTGTTACCGAATTGCGGGATTATGATAGTTCATATGACCCGAGCAACAGCAACTATGTCATCAACTCCGGTGATCTTGTGATACTTGAGTTACTACCTGCCATGGACTTCCCTTCAAGGGAACCGATGCGTATCGAGATCAAGCCAGAGCACGGTGCAGCGGTAATAAGGGAGTTGACGATGCCACCATCATATGGTGTTGACATATATCTATCGATATTCCCGTGAGGATTCAAGAATTCTCAGACGAATTCAATCGCCTTTGAGGGGCAGGTAACGATACATGCATCGCACATCATCTTGCCCTTTCCGAATCTTCTACAGCTCTCTATATTAAAAGCCGAGATGGTTTTGTCCACGACTTTTAAGATGACTTTATCGTTTGTTGGCCCTTTTCCTATACCCACGCCATGGGGATCATTTGCAACATTTACAGGGCAGGCAACGACACAGTTACCACATCCAAAGCATAGATCATCATGGATTATAAGTCCTGTCTCTTCAGCATCTTTTAATGGCTCAAGGATTCCCTTCAGCTTTTCCAGATTTTTTTTATACTTTTCTTCCTCTAAAAGAGGTGTGCACTGGCTAATTTCCGCTCTCCTTGACAACAGATTAACTCCAAATGCCATGCATGTGGACTCTCCGCATTTCTTACAATTTGTCTTGGGCAGAAGCTGATATATCTCCATCGGTGATGTCATCATAGAATAATCTGCCCCTGCGATAATTAGTATTTGGATTTGAGACTATGGGAAAATTAGTTACAGCGTTTGAGAGCTTCTACTTTAGATATAATGATCTCTGCTATCGATTCTGGATCCTTCTTTGAAGAATCGATTATAAGATCGTATATGGACAGATCTTTCAAGTCGATCTTGTAGTATTCCTCATACCGATTAAGCTCACAATCTTCTCTTTTTATGATCTCCTTCTTGGCCTCTTCGAATTGTAATTTCTCCCTCTGTGCAACTCTCTCTGCCCTGATCTCTAATGGGGCTTCCATCCATATCTTGAGGTCTGCATCGATCATATGTCCAGAGAGCCTCCCCTCGACTAGAAGATTGTCTCTCTTCGAGGCAACTTCTTTCTGCTTCCGATCGATCAACTCATCAAATTTTGGGTCGTTTTCAGCAACTTTGCCAAACTCTTCCAGAGACAATCCACTCTCCCTAGCAAGCTCTCTGAAGATCACTCCGGCAGAGAGGCACTCCATCCCGAATTTTTCACTTAAAATAGTTGCAACACTGGTCGTTCCACTTCCGGGAAGGCCACTTAAGGTAATCTTCATGTCACACCAACATTCAAGACTTTTCTTATCACCTGTCCAATTAAGATTGAGCAGATCAGATACCAGAAACCCCAGTATGGAATACCAGGAATGGGTGACCCGAATAATCCGCCTGGAATGAATTTTAATACGTTTGTCGCTGATGATCCGAAGGTTCCACTACCAAAGAATGGAAGCGTCATCATCTCACCAGCAAACCGCATGGGTCCAGGTACATAGTATATAACATATCTCATCCAACCGAAGATCGGTAAAACAACGGGCATTGTGTATCCCATAAGTCTAAACTGTTGCAGCATCATTCCACTTTGATCCCTCATGGAATCGGCCTGTTCCTTCATGATCTCAGCTCTCTTCTGCTCAAGCTTCTTTACCTTGTATTTGTTCTCCTCAAGCTGTGCCGCTCTGAGCTCTTTATTGACAGCCCTCATCTTAGTCTGGATCTCCCTTCCCCTCTCCTGGTTCTTTCTCATGAGTTCCCAGTCCATCGCATACTTAGATGCAACTGTGGTGAAGAGACCTGTAATCAGAGCCATTATAAATATAACAATATGGAGAGGTAAAAATGCGGTGAGAGGGCCAAATATATAGTTCATAGCATTTCCAAGACCCAGTCTGAATCCCTCAGACATGTAACCTAAAAAGATGCCAAAACCAGCTACTATCAGAATTTTATCAATAATACCCTTTTCCTGTTTTTTTCCTTCCATTGCCAACCTCTTATAACTACTTTTTTCTGATCCTTATATTATATACTTTCATATATAAACTGAGAGCATAACGAAATATTGATATATATGCAACCCGAAACTTCGAGTAATGGGGGCTTAATAATGATTGATAAGTCTGAACTTATATCTAGCGTGGTATCGGGTATAGTTGGAGATGACAGGGTCAGAACCGATATGTTCGATAGACGTATTTACAGTCATGATCTCGGATCTTTTCCGAAGCTGATGGATATGATGTTTAATTTTAAGCCGGATTGTATTGTAAAACCGGAAAGTGCTGAAGAGATTTCTAAAATTGTTAAGTTTGCTGCTAAGGAGCGTATACCGATCATACCGAGAGGTGGAGCAAGCTGGGGGATGAGCGGTTGTGTCCCTGTTGAAGGCGGTATTGTTATAGACATGACCAATATGAATCATGTTCTTGATATCGACGGTGATAATTTGATAGTTACCACCGAGGCAGGGATAACATGGCAAGATCTATATGAAGCAGTAGAAGCAAAAGGCTATATGGTTGGATCGTATCCGAGCAGCGCACCATCGGCCACAGTTGCTGGCTGGATAAACACCGGTGGGAAAGTAGGAATTGGTTCTTATAAATACGGTGGAGGCTGCGATAATATTAGGTCTCTTGAGGTAGTGTTGCCGAACGGCAGTATAATAAGCACAGGATCCAGAAGTACGCTTTCAAGTGGATCGGGTTATGACTTAAATCAGATGTTTGTGAGTGCAGAAGGGACGCTTGGAATTATAACAAAAGCAACATTCAGGATATTCCCTAAAGGAGAGATACGACCACTGTCCTATCTATTTTCCGATCTTAAAGCGGTAGGTAGAGCTGTGTCTGACTTAACCAGATCAAGTGTAACTCCCTATAATATCTCCTTTGCCGATAACAATCATTTTGCGCTTCTGCGTGAACTGGGTCATGGAGATGCACCGGATGGATCCATGCTAAATGTAGCCCTTGAAGGAACTGATGAGACGATAGACTACGAAGAGGGTTTAGTAGACGAGATTATGAAAGGTGCAAAAAAAGAGAGCCTTGAGATGGGTATGCATGAATGGGAGGAGAGGTCCTATGAGCTGAGGGCTAAAAGATTGGGCCCATCTGCAATACTTGGAGAAGCATTTATCCCAGTTCCTCGTATGGATGAAGCGATAGATCACATATATGCTTTGATCAAGAAAATGAAACTTAGAGCCGCCATTACAGGAATGGTATCTGATCAGAACTCTGTTATTTTCATGCCTTACTACTTAACAGATGAACGTAAACTGATCAGGAGTATGATGTCTCTTGGATTTATGGGGCAACTTGCAGGTATCGGTTTTAAGGATGGAGGTAGGCCCTCGGGTCTGGGAGTCTTCTTCGCATATAATCTGAGAAAGTTTAATGGCGGAGTATCTTATGGCGTAATGCATGATATGAAATCTACATTAGACCCGTACGATATAATGAATCCCGGGAAGCTCACCGAAGGTTTGACAAGATTTGGATTCCCGCTCCCTGGAGCTGTAATGCCGCTTATGATGGGATTCATGCCAATCATCAAAGGGATTCTGCCGAAGGATAAATGATGATAGGGTGCCGAATTTTGGACACCTATGAAGGTTTAATATGAAGGAACAGACAGAGGTTAGGACCCTGAAGAAGGGTAGGTATGTTATGATAGACGGTGAACCCTGTACAATCGTAAATCTCTCTACATCAAAACCTGGTAAACACGGATCTTCCAAGGCCCGCATCGATGCGATGGGTATTTTTGATGGTCAGAAGAGGTCGATTGTTCAGCCTGTTAACGCAAAGATCGATGTCCCAATCGTTGAGCGTAAGTTAGGTCAGGTCCTGTCAATCGCAAATGACACCGTCCAGATAATGAACATGGACGATTACTCCACAATGGAGCTTAAGATACCGGACGATATTAAAGAGAAGGTAAAAGTGGGAGAAGACCTATCGTACTTGACTTCCATGGGTAAATTTAAGATAGATATGAGGTAAATGCGCCGACCGGGACTCGAACCCGGGTTTGGGGCTTGGCAAGCCCCGGTGATAACCACTACACCACCGGCGCAATGTGTTTTGTAACTGAATCTTTTGCAAAGAGTTGACTTTACACTTAAGGATGTGATTAAGGGTTATTAAATATCCAGGTATATTATTCTTCCCTTTTTAAGGCGGATTTCTTCTATTTATATTCATAAATTTTATCTTAAATAGGGGTGGAATGCAAGAATACCAGGAACTCATGAATAGTTGACACAAATTTTATAATATCCAGACCAATTGATATGCTATGGAGGGATCGAAGTGGATATATCTATTGTAGAGGTTGAGCCTCAATTGGTTTTGGGTATGCGAAAGCGTGGAAAATACGAGGAGATAGCGGTATTAATGTCAAAGATATTTCCTTTTGCTATTCAAAAAGGAATTCAAATTCAAGGCCCGCCAATTTTTGTTTGTCATGAAATGGGCGCAGAGGAGGCCATGAAAGCGGATAGTGAAGGAAATGCAGATGTTGAAGTGGCCGTGCCTATCTCAGGAAAGGCCGAAGAGACAGATGAGATCAAGTGCTATGAATTGCCTGGGGGGAGGATGGCAAAGACGGTACATAAAGGACCTTACGAGGATTGCGGCCCTACTTATGAGAGACTCTTTACCTGGCTCAAAGATAACGGTAAAAAGATAATGGGGCCAATGAGGGAAGTCTATCTGAACGATCCAAATGAAGTTCCTCCTGAAGAGATTCTAACTGAGATATATGCACCAATAGAATAGAATTTTTAACGCGTTCAGTCCACGATCTTAAAAAAATATATAGGATGGGGAAAGCCCCATCCTGTACTGTCTTTATTCTACTCTACCATCGCAAGCTTTATACCATCAACTTCGTAGGGTTGAACCGTGTTAGTCCACGTTCTCCAGTTGCCCACCTCGAAGTCACCGGTTCCCCGAAGGATTGCCATTCCTTCTCCTGAAGCAGCGAGTTTGCCTTTGGCTCTGATTAAGACAACCATATCTTCTCCGACAACTCTTGCTACGCCTCTGCCTCTATAGATGGTTATAAGCTCACCGATATGGGTCACTTTACCCTGTCCATCGGTGTAGACAGTCACATCCTTACCTATGACGATCATCTGTCCCACACCGCACAGGGAGGCCCACCCGGTTCCTTCTAATAGGGCTTTACCCCTGCCTTCAGCGTATAGCGTTCCGCTTCCAACTATCTTCTTTTCATCTATGGTATCCTCACCCAACAATTGCGCGTTCTTTCTCTCTGGTTGTACAACTCCCCTCATTGGTTCTGCAACCGCTGTTCCGACTGCACTCAATATCATAAGCACAACAAAAAATGTGCCCACGATCTTCTTATGTAACGTTTTCATTTTTGTTACCTCCAAAATTAATATTTGGACTGAACGATACAAATTAGTAATCCCGAACGGACGGAACAATCGGAAAAATTAGCCCCTCATAACCCTTCCTTTTTTGATATGGGCGATGATAAACGTTTAGTTTAAACCATTACTCATACCTCAACGCCTCTAATGGTTCTATTATCCCATATTCTGGCAAGATAGATTTAAGTGGAAGTAGACGTAACTAACAGATGCAAAAATTTGACCGAGGTGTTAAGTTTTCATAATTGATTTTAAAGTTAAAATCAGATCTGTGAAAGATAAACTGCATAATCTCGTTGAGCCAGCGCAATCTGCTAAACGTAAAATACTCAATTTCATTGAGTCATGTAAATCATATATGTGGTCCCTTTTTGCGGCTGTTGCCGTTTTCGTAATTCTCACCGCTATTGATTACTTTTATCTGGACACGTGCCCTGATAACGCAAGGTATATCCTGAGTGCAATCTCTCAAGGTCTGGCTGCCATACTTGCTCTGGTCTTTACGATTACGCTCGTAGTTGCCCAGATAACGGGAAGATACACGGCGATGGACAAGATCATATTTAGGCCCGAAACCAAGATCTTTATGATTATTTTCGGGATCGGGGTTGTTACACCGCTTTTAGTTCTTAAGATCGGTTTTTGGCAACATGGTGTCAATTTATCTATTGCAATTGCGCTTTTCTGTGTCTTTTCATTGATTCCATTTATAAAAGGTCTTAATGGGGTGTTGAAGTATGATATCGGAACCAGGAACCTATATGAAGATATTATGGAAGCAATTGAGCGAGAATGTGAAGCCACGGCAGAACTTAGAATCCAGGACCTAAATAAGATCTGCAAAGGTATGGTGGATGAGTTTCGTGAGGATAGAGCAATAGAAGTACTATATTTCCTTAACAAAATCGGCGAAAAATCAGTGGGAAAAGAATTCAAGATTGCAACATATCGCGCTGTGCTTGGTATTGGGAATATTATTGGATATTATGGGCAGTTGAAGGGATTTGAAGATAGAATAATAAAATCGGCGGTGACCAAACTTAGAGAACTGGGGGTTAAAGTCGCAGAAAAGAGATGGGATGATTCGGTCAATACAATTATAGGGGACTTAACAGGTATTGGAGAGGAAGCTGCCAAAACTGCCGAAAGCGAAGAAGGACCAAGACGTATTGGCGTGGTGAATAAAAGAGATATTGTTCGTGAAACTGTCGTGGGATTATGGTGTTTGGGTGCTGCTGCTGAGCAAGAGCACTTGCCCGCACGAGTTTATACGGTGATCAAAAGTCTGAGGGGTATTGAAAATGAAATGTTATGGGATAAATCGTGGAACGAATTCACAATGATAAAGCTGGGAGACGATTATGTAAATAAATTTTACCCCCACTTAAAATCCTCCTTTGAAGAATTTAAAAAGCGATACAAAAACTAGTCTAACCAGTCATAATTTCAAAAAAAAGAAACATAGGATGAGATAACCTCCCACCCCTCACTTTTATTCATCTATTCTACCTTCGCAAGCTCTATTCCATAAACTTCGTAGGGCTGAACCGTTTCAGTCCACGTTCTCCAGTTGTCGACCTCGAAGTCACCGGTTCCCCGGAGTATTGCCATTCCTTCTCCTATTATCGTTCTTTTTTAGAAATAAACCATTCTGAAAGTTCTATTATGTTCGTTCTTCCCTTCTGTTTCTTTGTTATTATATTTCTCTTTTCAAGATTGTATATTATACCAGAAAGAGAGGATTTTGGTATTCCTGTCTCATATCTGATGTCGGCCTGGGTAAGTCTACCCTCATTTTTTATAAGAGCCTCTATTATGGCCCTCTCCCTTTCGGAGAGTGTTTCTATCACTTTCTTCATCTCGGACGTGATCTCAACGGCAGTGACAGCAGTATTATCTGATAAAATCTCTTCTTTTCCAGATTCATCCCTTGTAGGTCTGCCCTTCATCACAAATAGCATGATGCCGAGGATTAGCACAGCCACAAGAATTGCAGCGGCCATTGGGGCTGTTGTAGCCAAAGGGTCCGGTGTACCAGGTATATCCGGTTTGTCTGGCGTTGTTATATCACCATCGTCTAGTATCTGCTGGTATTCTAGGGATATAGCAGGTTCTTCAAGGTCAAACCCCTGTAAATCCACAATTACCGAATCGTTATACTGCCCAACAAAATAATCTAAACCTTCAGAGCAACTGACTGATTTGAAGACTGCGATATCCGGTAGATACACTGTAATGTGCCCTTCAGTATAAAAACCACCGATAGATAGATGAAGCGTCCATTTATCTGCCTGCTTTGAAGTTAAAGAGTCTGTGATGACATAAAGTTCATTTGTTACATTATCGAAGATATGTTCAGACGTTTCTAAGAAAGTGAGGTTTCCAAGGTATTCGGGATCGATATAGCCTGCGAGGAGCACCTTTCCAGATTCGTCAATATAGACTTCCAGTATCAAGGGCGTGGACCCGACCTCCTCAATTTTGCCCGTATCCCCCTCAAACAACTCTTCGTATATGTCAAAATCCTCAAGATCATCCTGGGCAACCGAGGTTGGCAAGATGGATAAAAAGATGACAAGAGAAACTATAATGATGGTTCTCAATTTCAGATTGATTTGTCCACTCATAACCCTTTCACTCTATTCTCCACCCTCGCCCTTCTTCCTGCTAAAGACCGATGGTAAATGAATGATATATCTGCCGTCTTCTTTTAAAGCCACGACAATTTCATCTCGTTCAAGTAAGGCTTTAATATTCAGCTCATAAGAGCCCGGACCAAGAATACGCACGCTCTCCAACCTATCAAGAATAGGGGTATCAGGTTTTTTCTCTTCTTGCAATAGAGCCTCTATGTCTTTGCAAATATTTTTTGCCGCTTCTTCTTTTAAGTAAAGAAACTTATTCCACCCACATTCGGGACATCCACTCAGTATCTGCTTGTCCCCGTCTTTGAATATCTTTCCACATTTGGTGCATTTATGTGGCATTTATATTTCATCCCTTCTTGTTGACATTTTTAAATGGGCCAGATGAGACGATGGCACTTATGAAGTCTTGATCTTTCTTTATTGTCTTAATCTGGTTAGCTGGCCCGATCACTGTGAGGCGTGTTTCCGTGGTAGGCTTTCCAAGAAGCTTCCCCAGCCAATTTATCGTCTTCTGTTTGTATGGGTAACTCTCAATTTCGATACCTGTAAATTCATTCTGAGTAATCTCGCTCATCGTGATCTCGATTAACGTTGCCTCTTCGTCCGGTGTTAATCCCTTCTCTAACACGATGATATTACCCATGTGCACTCCGTCCAATATCATACGAATCTTTTCCATCGAGGTCATCGAAGATAACCTATCCTCAGAAACTAGATCTAATCGTACTCCCTGCATCTTAATCACCCAAAATGCTCGGCTATAGCCTCATATAGTTTGTCGATGTTTTCGCCATCCAATGCAGATATCTGAACCAGGGGGTGTTGTGGAAACGCATTCTTTATCCTCGTGGGTGAAGCGTCTGGCAGATCGATCTTATTTGCTACCACCAGAAGTGGCAGATCTCGTGCTTCCATATTTCCCACTACAACGACGTTGACCTGTGTGAAGGGATCTAATGTGGAGTCCATCACCAGAAGAACCCCATCCAGGTCATTGAGCCATTTAATCGCTTCTATAACACCTTCGGTTGCCTCTTTCGCCCTGCGTTTTGCCTCTTCTTCCTCCATTCCAAATGACATAAAATCATGAAAATCAATCTTTGTTGCCAGTCCGGGCGTGTCTACAATATCAAGCATTACCGTCATACCATTTGATTCTATGGTGACACCTTCTCGCCTTCTTGCCCTCCTCGTCTCATGAGGTATATTTGAGACTGCCCCCATCACATCACCGGACCAATCTCTAATTAACCTGTTCGCCAAAGTGGTTTTACCAGCGTTTGGTGGCCCATAAATTCCAATTCGTGCGGTTTTTTTCTTGAATATCCCTCTCAGCCATGTGGAAAAACCCTTTAGTCTATCGATAACACCCATCTATCATCCCAGAGTTTATTTTACTTACTCACTCTTAATCTTTCTCCTTGGTCTATCTCTATAACAGACTTATATATATCCTCTGCAAATGGTTTAATTGGTATCGATGGACCCAAGCAAACGATTGGAGAACGTTGAAAAGGTGCTCGACGAGCTGAGAGAGCTGGCTGGTTCTGGTGCCGTCATCATTGTAGAGGGGAAACGTGACAGGCAATCTTTGATGGAGTTGGGAGTGAAGGGTCAAATTTTGCTTGCAACTCATTCACCACTGCTATCCTTCACCGATAAAGTCTCAAAAAAGTGCAATGAGGCAGTCATTATGACAGACTGGGATGCACATGGTGAAAGATTGGCAGTTCGCATCATGGAATATCTGCAATCAGTAGGAACAATCCCAAATAACAAACTAAGGCTCAGGCTAAAATCGTTGGTCAAAAAGGAGGTCACCGCAGTGGAAGACCTGAGCAGATATGTCGAAAAATTACGCCTGAAAACTTCACCACAAAATTATTAAACCCTTAAACTTATATAACCAATATAAAATCAGAACAAGGTTAGGTAATTAATTTATGATATATCGCATTTATCTATTTATCGGTGGCGGAGTAGCCGGGTA
>JAXHTJ010000208.1:0-2740 GCA_034190245.1 Halobacteriota archaeon
TCCGATAGGAAAAGATATATTGTCGTTTGACGTTACTTGATCTGTTCTTAGTTGTGTTGTTATATTCATGGAAAACAGCTTAACTAAGGACGCTTATCTATATTAAACTGTCAAAGGTGGGAATTAACATACTGGAAACAGGTATCAATTGCTTGAAGAATGTTTTGGACCCCTTAGAGAACAGATGTGATATTAGATTCGATTCACTTAAAAAAATCCTTACCAATACTGTTCGAAAAATATGGGGTGGAACATGCCGATTAATAAATTCACGTCTATTAAACCCCTACCCATCAAACCCCTTCCAACAACGTCACAGACTTTATCCACTCCCCTTTTGCTTCCCTCGTTGTACCGACGATCAGTCTCGTTTCTTTATCTACCTTCTCCACTCTTCCCCTTGCCTCTATCACCTCGCCTACGAGTGCCTGCCCCACATAGGTGTGTGTGTACGATAGCACTCGATCGATGTACTCATGCTCAACATGATATATCGCAGGCGAGTCAAAAGCAAAATCTATGTTAGTCACTCTTGCGGTGATCTTTTCATATCCTAGATCCTCTCCTCTTCTGAACTCAGCCATATCCACCTCATCCCAGTCCCTCACGTAGAGAAGATCGAAGTATGTGCCGTCAACGACACCCCTATGCCCCTTTCTCACCTCGTGGACAAAAAATTCCTCGAAAGGTAGTTCAGCCTTCCTCTTTTCATAGATCTGGTGCCATAACTCTTCGGTGACTCGTGAGATCTCGCCGCTCTTCTTCGCCTTCTCTATTACGTCACGCGCAAGGAGCCAATCATTTCCATACACGATTAGATCGATATCAGAGAATTCATTCTGTAGCCCGCAGAGAAATGAACCGGTGATGCCAATCTTTGATTCAGAGATCCCGGCCTCATTCAAAATGCCGAAGATCCTAAAGATCTTCTCCTCTTCTGAGGTCAGCTCCATCAAACGTCTATTTGGATCTAATATCTCTTTGACATCCTCCTCTGGTACTATCACCTCAAACCCTTTGATATACTCTTGATGATATTTCTTTATGACGGCATATGACTCCTCAAAATCCAGCTTTCGAAAGTTTCTACCCTCTTTGGATCTCCCGCCGTTCTCATCTGGAAGATATCTCAAAACTGACCTTATCCCTTCCCGTGTGTCATAACTTGCAACGGAGAATATGAAGTCCTCTTCTGTAATTATGAAATCTCTCAATCTCACTCTCATGTTTACGATTTAAGTTCCCACCTGTATCGGCTCGGCAATCTTCTTCAGCGTGGCAATTGCGGACAGCGCCGCAAGATAACTTGTCTTTGGATTAAAGGGTGATGGTACATTTTCAACCCTCGTTCTAAACTCCCCAAACTCCCCTTCAACGTGTATCTCGTGTGTGTTTTTACTGAGTGCTGGATCTGCCACAATCCTGACTTTGGTATTCTCTTGCCCTATTCCGGCGATGCTAATCGATGCGGCAACGTTGACATTTGCCGGAAAGAGTTTAACAGCCTCACCTGCACTTCCAATGAAGATAACCTTCTCCTCCTCAAGTGAATCTAGATCGAATCCCTTCTCTTTTAGATACAAAGCACCTTTTAGAGAAGATGGTGGCTTTCTTGTGGTAAGTGTTACTGAGGTGATCTTGCCAATGGAAGCTGATTTAAGCCCGTCCAGCCCCGTTATCGCACCGGAGGGCAGATAAACCCTGCAATTGTTTTCCCTAGATAGAGTTTTTACTTCCTTGAAAAGTTCCTCGTCGAGCAAGGCACCAACGCTCATTATCAATATGCTCTTTCCTCTTTTAAGTGTCGGGATTGCAACCTCTCTCACTGCTTGTTGAGATGCGGATTCCACCACAAGGTCTACCATATCTAGCATCTCGCTTATATCCACAAATGGGGTTTTTTGTGAAAGTGAGGCCGCAAATTTCATTGCGAATTCAATTTTTCTATCCGTTACAGCAACCAATTGGAAACCTTCCATACCACTGTCAACTGCTTTACATATCTCTCTGCCTATCGCGCCGAGGCCAACAACACCGACTTTGATTGGAGATGAAGAGGCTTCAGCCGTCATTAGCTCCCTCCAATCTCATACAAGAAAAGACTACGCTTTTCATCGGTCTTAATCGGTTTCCATTGTTTAAAGATAAAGGCGTGGGATATCACTCTTGTACCCGGTCTCAGCTCCTTCTCGAACTTTTCTACCAATTTGTCGTTTGTACTCTGAAATAGGTAAAGTGTGACAACGTTCGCCTCACTCAAATCTTTATGAAAGAAATTCCCCCAGATAACATCCGTACGATCGGTAAGTCCCCATCGTCTTATCCTGAGACGCGACCAGATCAGACGGAGAGGATCCGCCTCTATTCCAACTGATCTTGCACCAAATTCTTTGGAAGCTGTTATTATAGTTCTGCCATCGCCAGATCCAAGGTCGTATACGATATCTTCCGGGGTGACATCTGCCATTGACAGCATCTTTCTAACTGTAGCCATGGAGGTTGGAACAAATTCCGCACCGATGGCCTGTGACCACAGTATCCAGCAGACAAAGGCAAATAAAATTATAGACAGTATCGACGACAGCATTGGGCCTCCTAAAGTTTGTGATGGCCTACTAATAGATCAATGTTACTGTTCTTTGTGGAGCAGTACTTCAAGTGGATGGTAACTTTCCATACCCTCTTTGTTTTTGTCTGTACTCTACCTTGACTTTGTCACATTAAAAAACTTACTCGCTAA
>JAXHTJ010000209.1:0-2737 GCA_034190245.1 Halobacteriota archaeon
ATCAAATTTAATATGTTTTAGAATTTACTTTTAGATGGGGGGATTAATTTAGTGGGTATGTGTTAAACGGGGCAAGATGATGGGTGGATTTTGGTGTGGTGGGTGGGGGGGGGTTAAAGGGTTTTGGCCTTAGGGGAATGTGACAAAGTTAAGATAGGGCTACAGAGAAATTCAAACAACATCACAAGACAATGGGATAAATCGGCTCAAAATTGAAGGACCGGGCAGGGCCGAGTACACAAAAGACTTTAATGACGACTACGGGGAACATTAAAACCAAATCCCATCAAACCGCCAACGTGAATGCCACCGACATTCAGTCGGGGGTGGTGAGGATGATGCTTTTACTCCCCATCAAACTTCTCTTCAAGCTCAGCCGGGGGTATTCCATCATCGTCCCAACCTCGTTTTTTATAATACAATGAAAGAAGCTTCTGAAACTCATCCGGGTCTATAGCTTTTCCAGCATTCGGGCCAGTGAGAGCAGGACGTGCGTAAACCTTGTATGGCAGGGTATCGTCCTTTCGGCTCATGCCCATGCTTGCATTTATTAGACGTGTGAGGTCGTAAATATCCTTTGAGCGATCCAAAAGTTCCTCAAGTGAAGCTTCTTTTCCTGTCACATATCTGTAGAAATTTTCATAGTGCCTCTCATTGAGTCCCAGTTCGATCCATGGCAAGCGGCATACTCCGAACATGTCGAAGAGTGGGCGCAGCGTCTGGTGATAGATCACAGTATCGACCTTTTCATCATCCGTCCAGTTCTGCCCTTCCTCCATCTCTTTTGCGATAGTCCAGGCGCGGGTGTGGTGTGCACCAATGTCCGAGGTGGCGTAGGCAAGCCCCATCGATATTCCAGCACGACTGTCATATGCCGATTGCTCAAGTCCCTTGACCTGAAGGAGTATCTGCTCCATACCGGGCCACTCTTCTATTATCCGTCTGGAACCATCGGCAAGCAGGTCTCCGATTCCCTCGCGGTTGGCAATCTTATGTATGAGGTTAATTATCGCTTCTTCATCCCCCCAGGAAATCTCCTCGTTATCGATGTCGTCAAGCGACAGTATCCCCTGTTCGTATCCTTCTATTATCGCCCCAATTATATTACCTGTAGAGATGGTATCGATACCAAGCTCGTCACATAATCTGTTTGCGGAGAGAATTGCTGCAAAATTGTCAACACCAAGGTTTGAACCGAGCATGGCACATGATTCGTACTCCGGCCCCTCAGTCACCGTCCCGGTATACTTGCCATTTTTTACAAGGCAGATATTTCCGCAACACATGGAGCATGCAAAGCAGGCACTGTCACCTATCTTGTAATGATCCAACATCTCCTGTCCGTTTATCCGATCGTGCTTGGCAAATACGCTATCCCTGAAGTTATAGGAGGGTAAAATCCCATGCTCGTTTGCATATTCGATGACGTTCATCAGCCCCTGCTGTTGCCAGAGATTAAAGTATTTGTGCTCCTCCATATACTTGTAAGCCTTATCAGCCTCCGCCATCAAACCCGAAATGTCATGAACAGGAAGATCCCTGTGACCCCGTACCACGATCGCTTTGAGGTTCTTCGATCCCATGATGGCTCCTATACCTGTTCTTCCGGCATTTCGGCTCCAATCAGCATTCACACAGGCGAAGAAGACTTTATTCTCCCCCGCAATACCTATGGCAGCAACATGCACAGTGTGAGTGCCCAGCCGTTCAAGGATGATTCCCTCGGTCTCCAGGCAGCTCTTGCCTTTCAGTTCAGGCATAGGGATGATCTCTGTCTCCTCATTGTCGATAAAAAGAATGGATAATTCGGAAGCACAGCCATCAATTGAAAGTGCGTCAATTCCAGTCTGCCGAAGCTCAACCCCGAATGTTCCCCCCGCGGACGAATCTCCATACATTCTAGTAGCAGGTGAGATGGAAACAAAGGAGCATTTTCCGGATGAGGGCAGGTATACTCCCGTGAGAGGACCCGAAGCGATAACGAGGAGATTTTCAGGACCTAGTGGATCAATTTTGAAGTTATGCTTCTTCAGGTTATCCCATACCAGCTTTGCACCAAATCCCCTCCCCCCGATATATCTTTCAATGAAGTCATCCGAGAGATTGTGGCGTCTGGTGCTACCTTCGGTTAGGTTCACATGAAGGTGTTTCTTGAAATATCCACTCTTGATGGTCATAGCTCCTCCTTTCCTATCTCGGCATAGTGGATTATCTTCTTCTCACCCTTCTCATAGAACTCTATCTCCTTCATCTGAGTATAGCTAAGCACATTGTTGAGACGTTTTAATTCACCAAGAGCTGCTTCCGGTATAAGTCTAAGTGCTCCTTTAGGACACTTCTTGACACATTCAGGATCTCCTCCGCACATGTCGCACTGAATCGGATGCTCACAATCCTCATGGGCATATATGGCTCCAAAGGGGCAGGCATCTATACATTTGTAGCAGGAGATACAGGCTTCCTTATCCAGTTGCACCACACCTTCTATTCGTGACAAAGCATCCACGGGACATACCTGCTCACAGGTTGGGATCTTGCAATGACCACAGACAACGGGCATTCGCATCACAGGATGAGGATAAGTAACAATAACTCTGATCGCCGCCTTTTTCGGGTTGTTCACTCCGAAATGTTCGATAGAACAGACGAGCTCACAGATTTTACAGCCGGAACACTGCTCCGGAATCACAGTCAATTTCTTTGACATTGGACAATCCACCCCTTCTATGAAATTTAT
>JAXHTJ010000210.1:0-2725 GCA_034190245.1 Halobacteriota archaeon
TAACAGACGAGAAAAAAGCTCAAAAGTCGAGAACAATCGGGAAAGCTTCTTTTTGGAAGTTCATAAACCAATACGGCTACCCCAGAACCGGCCTTGAAGTTGATGTGAAGATCAATGAAAAGGGTTTTGAAAAACTAGTCCTTTAAGGGCTAGTTTTTCTATGGAGGATGCATGTCAAAAACATATGTAGAATGTCCGCGCTGCGGTCACGTAATGAAGGTTTTCAATGACTCAAGAGCTCAACAACTCTTTTGCACATGCGGTTTTGAGGGTAAGATTGACGAGTGTTTCAAAGAGGTCTCTAGGACTGATTATGAGGGAAGGAGGTATAGACATGGAGTACGAAACATGGTTAATATTCATGACCTATAGCGCTGGGTTTTTACACGGCGTGGTTTTGTCTTGGGTAGTGATTCAGCTATTGATGGGGGTATAATGATCACAACAGAGAGCATCATGTGGGAGATCTGTTACGACATGTCTGAAGAGATGAGAGGTAAATGGATGTCTTTCAGGATGAACAAAGCCTTGAAGGGTTCTCAAAGTCATATAATACGATTTCTTCAATTTGAAGATCTTGATAAGAGAAAGGTGATATATGATCGGTTTTGCATCCTTTTCGGTGACTATATATCATACATGAAAAGACATCACCCAGACGCAGCTTGGTTGATGGTGCAAACAAGATCGGCCATGAGGATGGAGATTGAAGAGACGGAGGAGAGAAATGAGCGAGAGAACATGTATCGAGAACACCTTATTGGAAATTTTAAATAGAATAACAAATCTGACTAAACACAAATACACATTCTTCACCATCGGGGAGATGCTGGATAAGGCCGAATGGGTGATTTTCGAATTTCTAGAGGCAGATAGTCTTGATGTAAGGAAACAGGTGTATCAAGAGTTTTGTGACACATATGACGAGTATGTACCTTCACTAATCAATAGATACTCATATGCGATAATATTGATGTCTGATGCAAGGGAGCTTATGAAGCTAGAAATTGAGGGGGTGGAGGAGTGAACGGCCTTGAATATAGCCTGGTTGACACGGCGTCCAGGCTACATCTTCAGTCTATCGACAAAGACCCACATATCGAAGTGAATTGGATATTAGAGGAGTGGGAGGGTGTCATAAGAACTTTTGTCGATAAAAAAGAGCTGGATGAGAGGGTGCAGATATATCAGAAATTTTGTGACACATATGATGAGTATGTCTCGAGCATGGGGGATAGGTATCAATATTCGAGATGGTTGATGGGATTCGCAAAGTCAGAGATGGAGCTCGTAATACACGAAATGGAAGAGGCTAGTAATACAAATTCTTTATGATGTCGTACTGCTTTCGACTTGATATTACTGAAAAGCCGAAAGCATATTGATCTTTTGTCACCGGTGGGATTCCTCCGTACGTGGCTGTTACATTGAACTCGTTTGCATACCCTCCGCTATAAATCCGAGGCTTTGTATTGAGAAGTAGTTCAACGGTCCCAGCAGTCTGCCCTGGATAATAAGCGGCTGAAGCTCCGAAGTTGTAATTCTCGTCTATGACATAATAGGTGTCGAAACTCATAGCCATGTCTACATATCTTGTGTATATTCTTGCAAGAAGTGTAGATCCCAGAACAACATCATACGTCCACGACCAATACCCAGACGGCGATTCTACCGCTAATTCTAAGTGCAACAAAAACCCTTGCACGTAGAAATCTTCATCGGAGTAGAGAGTAGCTTCTTGGTACCAACTATCTGTTTTTGTGCCAACATCAAAGACTTCGTATGTCACAAACTCCTCCTCTCCGCTCGGCGCCTCCTCAAATTCTACTATTTCTTCGGGCATTCTCCCATAAACCAACCACGCTCCCAGTCTTTCAAGGGCTAAGTCCATTGCCTGAATCTCTTTTGTGTCACGGTGGTTGCATCGATACTTAAGAATGTCTGTCTGTGCAGGGTTGGGGAGAGGGGAGTACTCAGTATCATAAGAATTTAGTATAGCTAGAACATCTGTTTCAAGACTAGAATCCGCATAAACGTAAAAACGATGTGGGTAGCTCATTTCTCTAGTGATATAACGCGATTCATGGAGTAGAACGCGCCTATATCCTCCAATTTGACGGTCAAATCTGCCATAGCGCCTCTGTCCTTCGTTGAAATCTTATACTTTGTGAAGGTAGAAAAAGTTGGGAGAGACGAGTACTCTAGATCGTAATTGTCTAGCAGACTCGTCACATCGCTTATAATACTTTCAACGCAGTAGACATAGAATATATAGGGGTATGACATTAGAATATCAAAGCAAACTTGCTCCAAAGGTTCTGCATACCTCCGATGACCGAACTAGCTGCGTCTGTATATATGTTTCCAGTTTTTGGGACTGTTACAGTCTTCTTTGTTTCAACCGGCGTCTCCGGTTGTGTCATTGTGATAGCTGATGGTACTAGACCCGCTCTACCGGCCGTCGGTGCCTCTGTTAGCTTCACCTTCTTAGACGACGTTGTATCAGGTTCTATCTTCCAAGCCGAGGCTGTAGGCCCTTTTGTGTACTCTTCCGGTACTGTCCAGCTACCTGTTAGCTGAATAGGGTCTGTACTAGTCTTCTTGGGAATTATGGGGTCTGTGACAGGATCATCAACGAACCATGATGGAGTGAAATCAAAGGGCTGTGTCTCAGGGTAGAATATGTTGATAGCCGGCTCAGTAGGATCGCTCGACACACCGGACT
>JAXHTJ010000211.1:0-2712 GCA_034190245.1 Halobacteriota archaeon
GTGTTCGATGGAAAGCCATTTGTTCCATTTCTGCCTGTTGTATAAGGGGAAATTAGTTTATTGTATTGGCTGAAAAAACTGAATGTTTTAGGTTGAATTTGGATGGGGGTGAATAGTTACCCATGAACAATATATAAAGTCCAGATGCCCGATAACCACCCTGCTCCGAAAGAAGGTGACCTCCACCATCTTTTGAATCTGGCAGAAGATGAGAAAAAAACTTACCGGTATGAAAAAGCCTGTGAACTTTATGAAGATGCCATAAAGTTGATACCAGAAGATAATCTCAAAGAAACTGCAGAACTTCATTTTACGCTTGGTGAGACCTACGAATGTGCATCTTATTGTGCCAAAACGATAGAAGATGCCGTGAGGTTTTTTGAATTGTCGAAAAGGTCCTATGATACTTCCAGGGAGTTGTTCAAGAGAGCTGGAGACGATGGAAGGGCGTTTGAATGTTCGGGGCTGATTGACTTTATCGAAGCTTCTCTATCCGAGGATTTGAAGGTTGCTATTGGTCTTTTTAAAAAAAGTGCAGAGTCATTTGAAAGAGCAATGGAGATCTATTCTCAAAGAAAAGATGAGATGGGCTATTCACGTGCGTTATCACGGCTATTTTTTGATAATTCCTCTCTTGTCTTTTATCAGGTCAAACACGATGATATTTTAACGGTATTTGAGAAGACCAGACCTTTGATGGAAGAGGGCTGGGATATCTTGAAAAAGATGGATGGGCTAAGAGTATATCCACATTTATTGTTTTTCATATATGGTTGTGCTTTTTGGATTCTAGGCGCTACTATGAATTTGCCAAAAAAATATTGGTCAGAGGAGATGTATAGGGCAGAAGAGATTGGAAAAGAACTTTTAGCCCTCCTTGAGGATTCCGATGATGATCTACAATTATCTCTTGCATACTTGCTGAATAGTAATATTAAATATATGTTTACTTTGGGGATGCTGGAAAAAGAGGGTGAAAGAAAGATATATTTTAAGCAGGGGGTAAATTATGTAGATTTAGGGCTACCTTATGCTGAAAAGACCGGATGGAACAGTAATATTTCATATCTTTATATGAACCGATATGTGTTACTTTCAATGGGACAGTTAACGATGAATCTGAAGGAGATATTTGATGACATCGATCTCTCCATCAGATATGAAGATCTAATATTACCCAAATTTGCCCGTGTTAGTCATATCGTAGGCAGCTCTGTTTACACAGGAGTGTCCCTTCGCACATTTCTACCTCAAAAAGAGAGGAGATCTTTAGCAGAAAAGAGTCTTGAGATCTTAAAAGAAGTGGTTGAAGAGACCGGACTTGGGACTTTAACCAGATCAATTCCACATGACTCAATATTATATACCAATTATTGCTGGAATTACGTATTTCTGGCAGAGTCAAGCTCTGAAAAAGAGGAGCAGAAAAAATACATTGAAAAAGCAGTTAATGCGGCAGAGAAGGCTAAAGAAGCTGTATCAGATCTGAAAGGAGGATATAATCAATCCTCAGCTTACTCTTCTCTCTGGACTGCATTCAAGAGCATGGCCAACCTGACAGAAGACTTTGAGAAAAAAAAGGAGTTTTTAAAGATCGCTGTCGATTATGCAGAGAGGCTTTTAGAAAATCCATCGGCAGCCATGACTGGTGAACTTGCCACCATGAGAGGTACAATATCTGCCAGGTTTATACTTGGTGATCTTTATCAGGAGCTTGGGATACTATCAAAAGATGAGGGGTCACTAAAGAAAGCATATCTAACTTTTCTTGAAGCTTTGAAAGACAGCAAAAGAAGGGAGTATACCTACATGGTGGCATCAACCCACCAGCGATTGGCCTCGGTTGAGGAGAATATGGACGATAGACTCTCTTCGGCAGAACACTATCAGAAGGCAAGCGACACCTATAAAGAGGCACTTGAGACGCTAACAAGCGAAAAGATGATAAAAAAGGTTGAGGAGCTGTGCGAATATACCCGTGCCTGGAATCTGATAGAGCTTGCCCGTCTTCACCATGACAGAGAAGAGTATCTTCTGGCAAGCGAGAAGTATAAAGAAGCAGGTACAGTACTTTTTGATTTAAAAAATTATAAGTTTGAGTCTTCGTATTACTCCTCCTGGGCCAAAATGGAAGAGGCGGGGCAATTCAGCAAAGATGAGATGCATAAAGATGCTGTAGATTGCTTTGAGGCCGCATCTGAGAGCTTCAGCGCTTCAGCAAATATACTTAATGATAAATTGAAAAAGACAAAAGATCCAAAAGAATGCGAAAGGATAATCAAACTGGAAAAGGCAGCAAGACTGAGGGCAAGTTACTCAAAAGCAAGGGCAAGAATCGAGCGGGGAAGAATCCTTGGAAAAGAGGGAAAGAAGCTCGATGCGGCAAAGGAGTATCACAAAGGTGCATCCACTTTTGAAGAGATATGCACCTCTTATGAACTTGACAGTGGAAAAGAGGAGTATCTTGCGATACTGAGCCTCTGTCAGGCATGGGAGAGTATGGAACTTGCAGAGATCGAAAATGACCCTGAAAGATTCAAAAAAGCAGCAGTCCTCTTTGATGAGGCAAGTGGCATATTTTCAGAAAAAAGGATGAAACTACTTGCTCTTGGAAATTCATCTTTTTGCAAGGCACTTGAGAATGGTTGTAAATTCGATCAGGTTGAGGAGATAAAAGATAAAACAGAGCTTTATTCCAGAACAAAGATGTAT
>JAXHTJ010000212.1:0-2661 GCA_034190245.1 Halobacteriota archaeon
CCTAAATATAACCCAAAGCCTCCTCCTTATTATCTAGGGCAAGCTTAAATTCCGGGTATATCTCAAGTGCTTTATCAAACGCTTCAAGTGCCTCTTCGTATCTTCCTTCATTTATAAAAACGATTCCTTCCTGATGGTGAATGCCAACTGACATGGCTTCTGAAAATGTGATACCTTCCAGGACGGGGAATGTAAATAAAACTGAAGACGTGATCAGAAGAACTGCAGGTAGCAGGGTATAAATGAGAGCCACGGGTGTCGAGCTAACACCTTTGGCACCGGCAAGATTCTTTTTCAACTCATTTTTTAGGGTTTTTAAATTCGATTCATACTCTTTTTTAAATTTAAAGCTGCCATATTAAAAGGTGCTGAAGCCATCCTCAACTTAAGCCCGGTCTCTTTTATGCTGATGTATGTCATATCTTTTTCATAATCCAGTCCAGCATCTTCCAGACTCTTTTTCAGAACCTCTGAAAAGTCATCATCATTGATATTGAGTATCATCCAGGACTCAATCCATCTTGGCATATATAAAAAGAAAATAATCATGGGGATAAAAATTAGAAACGGTAGATACATGACATTGTCAAGTCTTTCCGCTTGTGATGAGTAGAGGTCGATCATTCCCACCATCATTATACATAAGGCAATAATCATCAGATACATAAAAGAACGTGAGCTAAATAGAGTCGGTCTCTTTCTTAAGGAGGATACTCCAATAGACATCATAATTATACAAATCAATGAGATTCCGATTAAGAATGAGATTGCAAATAGATCCATATCTATCCCTCTTACATTAAACGTGATCATACAAAAGTTTTTTGTAGGTATCTTTTATCGATTCGATGAGTAAATTATTTCACATTGAGTATTGAACAATATTCATATAAGATAAAAGATAGGAAGAAAGAAGAATATGCCAGAGGAGAAGGATTTATCCATATTTGAGAAATACCTAACGATCTGGGTTCTACTATGTATTGGAGCAGGCATCTTTTTAGGAAAGATTGCTCCCAACGTAGCTGTTTATCTTGATTCCCTTTCTGTGTATCAGGTTTCAATACCTATCGCAATCTGTCTCTTCTTTATGATGTACCCTATCATGGTGAAGATAGATTTTGCAGAAGTGGTAAAGGCGGCAAAGACGCCCAAACCTGTGGCTCTGACACTCTTCATCAATTGGGCGATAAAGCCATTTACAATGTATCTTATTGCCACCCTGTTCCTCAAATATCTCTTCTCCGGATTTATTCCGGGAACCGAGATTCTAGCGACAGGACAAGAGGTTGAGTTGTGGAGAAGTTACATCTCAGGGGCGATACTTCTTGGAATTGCACCCTGTACTGCAATGGTTCTTATGTGGAGCTATCTTGCAAAGGGCAATGACGGTCTTACCCTTGTGATGGTCGCCGTAAACTCTCTTTTGATGCTTCTTCTTTATGCGCCTCTCGGAGGGTTTCTACTCGGTGTAAATGCCATGCCAATCCCATGGCAGACGATACTTTTTTCTGTTGGGATATATGTTGCTTTGCCACTTGGTGCCGGATACTTTTCACGAAGGTGGATTATACGTTCGAAAGGGCTTGAGTGGTTTAATGAGAAGTTTATTCACAGGCTTACACCGATAAGCATAGCCGCTCTACTTGTCACGCTTGTGCTTCTATTTTCGCTTAAAGGGGAGATCATAATTGAGAATCCTCTGACGATACTCTGGATCGCAATCCCTCTACTCATACAAACAGTTTTCATCTTCGTTCTTGGATACTTTGTTCTTGCAAGACTCTTGAAACTCTCCTATCACGACGCCGCACCTGCCGCAATGATCGGGGCTTCGAATCATTTTGAGGTGGCAATTGCAACAGCAACGATGCTATTTGGACTGTCTTCTGGTGCAGCTCTCGCAACTGTGGTTGGCGTATTAATCGAAGTTCCAGTTATGCTCATGCTCGTTTCCATCTGCCTGCGGACCTGCCATCTGTTCAATGAATGTAATCTTGATTTGCCTCAGTGTAAAGAGGGGCATTCTGCCATTGAGAAGTGATCACTGATGAAGAAGAAAGTGCTGTTCATCTGTACACATAATTCTGCCAGGTCCCAGATGGCAGAGGGTTTACTGAGACATCTGTATGGCGATAGATATGAGGTGTACAGTGCCGGAACAGAGCCATCAAGTGTAAATCCTCATGCCGTCAAAGTGATGGAAGAGATTGGTATCGACATCTCAACGCATCGATCAAAAAGCGTAAACGAATTGATCAATAATAATTTTGACTTCATAGTTACAGTATGTGATACAGCAAAAGAGACATGTCCTTTCTTCCCGGGAGGGGGAGAGAAGATTCACAAGAGCTTTGAAGATCCTTCAGGTTTTTTGGGGACCGAAGATGAGATAATTGCCGGTTTCAGGCGAGTGAGAGATGAGATCAGGGGCTGGATTGTGGAGGCGTTTGGCAACGGGGATGAAAATGCTAAAGACATAAATTAAAAGTATCCGAAATAAATAGATTAGATTCTTATTCTTCGATTGAATTCATATACTAAAAGCATTAATATTGTCTAAGAACTGGTAAAAACAGGAATAAAGTGGGAAAAATGTCCAAGAAGAAAATTTACTTTATGGGTCTTTTAGCAAATGTGGATTCATCTATTCTTAACGTA
>JAXHTJ010000213.1:0-2646 GCA_034190245.1 Halobacteriota archaeon
GCTGCGTTCTTCACCTGTTCTGCAAGGTCTTTAACTGCATCAGCAACAACAGCAAATCCTTTCCCTGCTTCACCGGCACGTGCAGCCTCTATTGCCGCATTGAGTGCGAGCATATTCGTCTGTGAAGCAACATCAGTGATCACATTACCCATTTCTGAGACTTTGTCGATCGAATTGCTCATCTTACCAACAGATTGCGATGTCTCTGTGATACTTCCCTGGATCTTCTCAAAGCTCACACCTGCATCTTTTGCTGCAGCTTGAACCTCTTTTGAAACTTTAATTGCGGATATTCCTTCATCCGTGGATAGGGTAACAGATCTGTCTGTATCTTCGAGTATCGATGATGATTCTTCAATGTCTTTTACCGTTCTCTGAACAATATCAGCAAGCTTCTGAGAACCCTCTGCGACCTGTGACGCACCAGATGCAAGCTGCTCCATTCCTGCATTCATCTCCTCAGAGGTACCTGCAAGATTGTTTGCGCTATCGAGTACCATTTTAGCAGATTCAATATTTTTAGATATTATGTCAGCAAGCTTCTCCATCGTCTCATTGTATGCATCCATCACCCTGCCTATCTCGTCGTCTCTATCTCTTTTAATCCTTATGGAGAAATCACCATCTGATGCCTTCTGTAATGCCGTACCAATCTTCTCTGTGTTCTCTTCAAGGTATATTCTCTGCTCTTCCTGCTCCTTCATCATCCTGTCTATGTTCGCTATCATGCTGTTGAGGCCGTCAGCAAGAGCACCAACTTCATCATCCCGCTCCTTTTTAACCTTCTTTGAGAGATCACCTGCGGCTGCTGCTTTTGTCACTTCGAGCATATGCTTTACATTCTTTTTGAGGTAGTTCTCCGCAGCAAGTTGTTTATCCATAGCCACTTTGAGATCGGAGATGTCAGTGATATATTCTAACGCACCGATGATATCTCCTGATTTGTCTTTTATCGGTGTGCCTGTGTACTGTATTGGCATGTTATCAATGGCACGGGCGACTGTCTCTCCTGTAAATGTGCCATCTTCCTTCATTGCACGATTCAACCGGCAGTCTTTTGTTCTGCAGTGAGGCATGTCGAAGAGATCATGACACTTGAGCCCAAAACATTCCTCTGGTGTCTTATTCACAGCGGCAGCACCGGCCTCGTTTATAAAAGCGACATTATACTCCCTGTCGATCACTGTAACGGGAGATGGTATACTGTTGAGGTAATCGACCTTCTTCTGGGCCTCATCCATCAGTTTTTTGATATCAGTGATGTCTCTTAGTGTTGTCACCATCCCGGACATCTTTCCTTTTGAATCTTTTATCATACCTGTTGAGGCAAGTATAGGTATCTTTCTACCGTCCTTTGCTATAAGAGTCGATTCCATGTTCTCAATCGGCTTGCCTTTAAGAAGATCTGGCATAAGCCTCATCATCTCTTCCATCCCTTCCTTGTCGATCATTTCAAGTTCAGTGATTCTTTTGCCCACCACTTCTTCTCTTTTGTATCCCGTCATCTTTTCATTGGCCAAATTGAGATCAGTTATCTTCATACTTTTATCTGATATACAGACCCCATCTGACATATTGTCCAGTATGCTCTTGTAAAACTCAGTCTTCTCTTGTTGTTCCTTCAACTGCTTTTCCAGCGCCTTTATCTTCTTTTTACACTCCGAATCTTTATCTCCCATTCTACAAACCTCCATTTTCCGATCCGTTCACCACCTGTTCAATATCGACAACAATCATGAGGGCTCCATCAGCAAGCTTTGCTATCCCTTTTATGTAATCCGTGACGGAGTCGTCAGTCAAATCTGGCGTGGATTCGATAGCGTCTGTTTGAAGCCTCAAAACTTCAGTGACTGAGTCCACTATCAATCCCATTGGTATCCCATCTGGTTCGACGATGATGATTCTGCTATCTTTATCTTGCTTTTTTTCTTCAAGCCCGAACCGTTTCTTCAGGTCTATCACTGTAGTCACCTGACCGCGAAGGTTAGTCACACCTTCCACAAAGTAAGGTGAACCGGGTACTGCAGTGATATCACGCAGTTCCGTAATCTCTCTTACCTGACTCACATCCACACCATATATCGTTTCGCCGAGTGTAAATATCGCCAATTGCGATTCTGTCGTCAGAACCTGTCCCATTTTAACCCCCTACAACTCATCGTATCTCTGTTCTTCTTCTGGCTCCACAATCTCATCATCCACTTCATCTTCACCCGCTTTCAGCTTGAAGACAGAAAGCTCTTCCATCATCTTCTGTGCCAGATCAGCCAGACCCTGAGTCTCTGCCGTCAGCTCCTGGATTGATGCCGTCTGCTCCTCGATAGATGCTGAGCTCTCCTCAGCACTGGATGCATTCGCCTCTGAAATCCCTGAAACTTTGTCTATACTCCCTATAACTTTCTGGAATGTTTCAACAACCTTCTTCGATCCTTCGTTGACGCTTTGCAGCATAGAATTGATACCTTCCAGTGATGCAACAGTATCATCCACCCCCTTCAGCGCCTTTGTTAAGACTGTTCCACCTTCCCCTGCTTCATTATCTGCTTCTGTGGATACTGAGATTGCATGTGTTCCTGACGCTTTTATCTCTTCAACAGCACTTATCGATTCTCTCGCTGCGTTCTTCACCTGTTCTGCAAGGTCTTT
>JAXHTJ010000214.1:0-2637 GCA_034190245.1 Halobacteriota archaeon
GTGATTTTGGGGCAAAAACGGGCAATCACTTGACAAGTCGGGGCAAAAACGGCCCGATTTTAGGCTTCTGTCAAATTAATTTTTTGAAGAAATTAGCGGATGCTAAGTGTCAAAGATGGGTAACATTTCAGCCTGACCTTGAGATCCTGACCTTCTCCATGACTCTTGAACTTTTGAGATTGGAAGTGGAGATAAAATCCTGATGTGTCCCCTTGTTATTGATTCTAAAGAAGGTCAAAATAGGTTTTGTTTGAAAATGCAAAAAATAGGGTCTACTGTTGTTGGGTATTGTTGGGTGTATAAATAGAATCTGAAAAAAGGGGTTGTGAGGTTTTTGAATAGGGTGTACGTATTTTCTGTGGGGAATTGGGTTTAAAGGGGGTGTTGTGAGGGGTAAATCTTGGAATGAGGGGTTGAGGAGAGGTGAATTTGGTGTCCAGAATTGGGGGGTAAATTTGTCTCTTTATACTATACCCCCTCCCTTCGGTCGGCTCGGCCCTCGGCGCAATTTGACAACTTAGCAAGTAGACTTATTTAGAATTCAAGCAAGAGAGACTGAAATGCCCTGGAGTATTCTCATTACATCATAAAGAAGTGCTTTAATTGTGGGAAAATATCTGATGTTTATAAACTGGAATGATAGTGCTCGTCATCCTGTACATGGCTCCTCCCAAAGCGTAAGGCTATTTCAGCTCGCATAAGTTCCCTTCCAAGATATCCTGCATGCTCCATCAAGGATATCGATCCATATTTGACTATGGTGTCAAAGATCTCCTTTGCATCTCTTCCGACTATGACCATCTCTTCATTCCTTGCACAGATGTTTCCATCATCTATGTAAATCTTGAAAGATCCACACGGATCTCTCTTCCACCCCTTTTTAGATTGCGCATGAACCACTTTTAATCCGTCAGTAGATTCAACCTTAGCACCTCTTCGCCGCCTCTTCTCTTTTACTACCAGCATATCAATGCCGATGTCTTTCGGTGCACTCTTCCGATCTTTTGCAAGAAACATCATCTGGGAGGCCGTTTTTAATTCCCTGATACTGCCTATGGCTTTATCGCTGTACTCCGGTGTAAAGAGTATGCTCGCATCAAGTTCCATAGCAAGCCCCGCCAGGACCGCATTAACGCCGATGGAATCTACATCAATGAGCTCAGTCACATTTCCAACACCGAAGAATAGGGGAGTTCTTCTGTCGTGCTGCCTGAACTCATGGTACTCGACCAATGACTTAATGGCGCCGTGGCCTATTGGAGATAATATCGGATCAGCGATGATCTTCTCGATTCCTTTACTCCTCGCAAGCTTTACATTTTCAAGAAGGCCATTCGAATCGTCTGGAACCACTACGATGGGAAGATCATGATCCGCTATCTCTTCTCCTACCTCTTCTAAACTTTTCAAGTCCAGACTTAAGACGAGATCAACACCGCACTCGATCCCGATAAGCATTGATCCGGTGTCTGAAGTATCGATACTTATTGGCACTTCTGATACGGACACTGCTTTTTCAACCGCACGTTTTACATCCGATTCATCGCAGTCCAATCCGATGCCCAAATCTATCACATCTGCACCCTTGGAGGTGTAATCTTTTATCTTCCTATCCAGTTCCTCCTCGCTCATGAGCATGCAGTCCACGATCTCCCCCATAACCTTCATCGAAGAGTTACCACCTATCTTCAGATCTCTTAATAGAAACGAGGGCTCTGCATCTTTTTCCAGCTCATTAATCCTCTTCAAAGCATCTTGATTCCGTTTTAAGCTCAATATCTCGCAGGCCGGTGTCTTGAAAGAGAACTCGATCTCTTCGGCAAACGGTAGAACAAACGATAGGTCAATAGCATCTTTTGGTCCCAACCTGATTGGCACACCTATCTCTTCCTCAAGTCTTCTGAAATCCGCCGAGACCAGGCCAGAAACCAACACCAGATCATAAGATTCAAGTTTCTTCTTCTTCTGGCGCAACAAACCGGGGGTTACAAAAGCCGCAATCTCCACATCCATCTTCAATACGTCTGCCAGGTCCTTTGAAGCTTCTTTGACCGTAGCCTCTGCAAGTTTTCCTGTTACAACGAGTATCTTCATGTACGATAAGTGCTATATACACAAGCGTTAATTAAACTTACCGAGATATAGGTGGCTGAATGAGTTATCTGAGCATACTTAAGATCGGAGGAAGTGTAATAACAGAGAAGGGAAGGGAGAGCTCTGCCAGATATGATGAGATGCAGAGGGTATCAGAAGAGATAGCAAAAACAAGGAAGACAGATCTGGTACTGGTGCATGGTGCAGGGTCTTTCGGGCACATCCCGGCTGATAAGTATGATTTAAATAGAACATTTAATCCAAAAGGAATTTTAGTGACCCATAACACCGTAAAAGAGCTTAATAGAATATTTTTAGATATTTTGAGTAAAGAAGGTCTTCATGTAGTCCCGGTTCATCCCATGGGCTGTACAGTGCTTGCTAACGGAAGGATAAAATCCATGTTTACCGAAGGAATAGAACTTATGCTGGAGAAGAGAACGATACCTGTTTTACATGGTGATGTGGTCTTTGATGAGAAAGTGGGGGTCAAGATACTTTCTGGAGATCAGTTGGTCAGCTATCTTGCAAGGAATATGAAGG
>JAXHTJ010000215.1:0-2627 GCA_034190245.1 Halobacteriota archaeon
GGTGAAACCACCTATCGGAGTACATATACTACTTTGTTTTCAAACATTATATATTTTTCTATAGGAGTTGTATGTAGTATGCACCTCCCCCCGTTAACAAATCCAAACACGCAGCTTTTTTTCTGTTGTGTGAGTCTAATGCTAGCAAACCGAAAGGTAAGAAACCAGGATATTCATATCCAGTTGATTCCAGTGTACTCCAACCAGACCCGTTATAATATGTGTAGTACAATATTAGATTCACTCCTTCCAGATACAACACATGAGGATAACCATATGAATCAAGATTCATACTTATATAATAAAATGTCCCAGTAACATTATTTACTATGGTTTCAATATTCCAAGATCCATCTTTTGTGGCGTATTTGAGGTCCCCTTGTGAGTCATAATATGTAACATGAGGAATGTTATTATCATCTACAACGATTCCACCAGTTAGACCCTCAATGAATCCAATATTTACTATAGTTTCAATATTCCAAGATCCGTCATAATACGCATATTTTAGATCGTCTGTAGATTCGACATAATACATCACATGATCTCTATCATCCGAATCTATATCATACGCCCGGTATTCAAAACTTCCTTCAGACGCTATTGTTTCAATACTCCAACTGGATCCATTCCACCTTGCGAACTTCAGATTTTTTGGAGAACTACTTGCACGATACAATATGCGAGGATAACCATTTGAATCTAGTTTTATAGTTCGTGATCTAAAACCCCCGGCACTGTCTACGATCTCATGACTCCACGAGCCCCCGACAAGGTATGAATAATACAATGAGTTTTCTGAAGGGCCACCCATTGCAACTTTCAAATTTCCATTATCACGATCGTGATAAGATATCTTTGGGTACCCAAAGATATCTATTGCTATTGAACCATATTCACCGACGCTTGTATCGTTATCAACTGTTTCCGTACTCCACGATCCATCTTTAGTGGCGTATTTGAGTTCGCAATCACCCCATCCAAGATCGATCTGATACGAAATATGAGGTTTGTCGCTTGAGTCTAGTGCGAGATCACAATATCTACCGACGTCTCCATCAGTGTCAACCGTTTCAATGCTCCACGATCCGTCTTTTGTGGCGTATTTGAGTTCGTCTGCGGTCGGATCATAATACGAAATATGAGGATTATCGCTTGAGTCAAGAGCAATCCCCTTCGTATAAGAAAAATACCCAATAGTCGTTATGTTCTCTTTGTCCCAACTAGATCCATTCCACTCTGCAAATCTTATGTAAGTAGTGCCATAATCTTGATATACGATTCTAGGATAGTCATCAGAACCTACTGCAAGACGCACACCGTATTGAATATTTCCACTGTTATCAACCGTCTCCGTACTCCAAGATCCGTCATGATATGCATATTTGAGGTTTTCATTGACTGCATCGTAATAGGCAATATGCACATTATCATTTGAATCTACATCTATCGAAGTGTACCCCGCTGTCGTACTGTCAACCGTTTCAATGCTCCACGATCCATCTTTAGTGGCGTATTTGAGGGAAACATTTGTATAGTCCACATATGCTATATGAGGGTTGTCACTTGAGTCAAGAGCGATCGATGGGGACTGCCCTGTTGTTCCAGTACTGTCAACCGTCTCCGTACTCCATGAATCACCGTCAAAATAAGCGTATTCAAGGTCTCCTGCGGCATAGTCATAGTATGCTACATGCAAACAATTATGCGAATCCACAGCAATAGATGAATACATAGACCCTCCCGTTCCTGTGCTTGTTACCGTGTCGATATCCCAGGGCCCTGGGTATGCACTAGATATATACGAAATATGAGGGTTGTCACTTGAGTCAAGAGCGATCGATGGTGGAGAAGAATCATTAGTTGTGCCAGATACATTTTCGGTACTCCATGATCCATTCTTATATCCATACATCACTACTCCACTAGACCCGACGTACGTCACATGAGGCACATCATCAGAATCAAAAATTATATCTGTGAAACTGATTGCTCCGGAATCAATTACTTCGTCACTCCATACCAAATCTTTTCCGGTCACAATATTACCAAACATGTTCTCGGTAGGAATCACAAGAGCTTCAGATCCAATACCATCGTTTATTAGTTGCGGTATTATCACATATTCGCCTAGACGATCGGTTGGTATTACAACTACCGTCTTGCCCACATACGGAACTTCGGCCTCTTCCTGAATTACAAAGTCTTCTTTTTCATTTCCAACGTTGAATACAACTACCTTCTGTCCTATCGATACCATCAGCCTATGATACGTGCTTTTACGTATCCCCCATCTTTTTCAAGTTGTACTGTAGCCTCAGATCCATCTATAGCTGTCACAGTTCCAACAGATATCTTAGTCAGATCGATGAAGAAGTCTTCTTTTATTTTTTGCTGTTCATTCATGAAATTAGCACCCATCGACCGTTGGAGTCGTTGAAGAGCAGACAAACTTTGATCCGGAGTGCATTGTATTGTTACCAGATCCTTTCCTAGACTTCTTGAGTATGTGATTGATATGATTCGCATGTCGTCCGTTGTGATTTTATCATATCCTGAAAACGCTATCAGTTGATACAATTGAAAATCATATCTTTTCACAAATGTAGCAGTGTACACTTTTGCTA
>JAXHTJ010000216.1:0-2591 GCA_034190245.1 Halobacteriota archaeon
AGTTTGTGGCTGAGGATGACAAGATACTACTCTACGCAAGACCGACGAGTACCACAAACTTTGACACAAATTCAGAAATGGAGATACCGGTTACGATCAGGAATATCAAAACTAATACTGTAAGAGCGACAACTCTTCAGAGAGCAGACTTTTTCAGCTCCGATCAGGCCATGACCGTAAACGTCTGGAATAGAATAGGCGAGTATTCGGTAGGCGCTCAAGAGCAGGTCAAGGTCGGACAGCAGATAGCAGAAAACTCAAGATTACGGGCTGTAGTCAGATCTGCTTAGGAGGCTTTGAAAATGGATATCAAAGCCGAGATAGCAGAGAAGATAGGACTTTCAACGGACGCCGTTGAGTTACAACTTGGATATCAGGTAATACTCGGCCAGGTAGAGACAGGAAACGGAGCCTCTGCCGCATCAACCGTTTTTCTAGGCAATACCATCTTCAAAACCTGGAGGGTTGTAGGTCTGGGATTCTACGTCTCAACCGCAGGCACATCGACCGTTGCTGAGGAAATAGAATTTGGGTACCACGGTGCCACACCGGATCCGGATGCATTCGGATCTATCACTCAGGATACCACGGCAGATGATGAACTAGCCGCAGGTGACATGTATTATTACTCAGCAACTAGTGGGGTTGATGTTGAATTCGCAGCACTTGCAAACGCCGGCACCCTAACATTTGATGCCGGTGGAGCACTTTTGGGAGTTTGGCAGACAACCCAGAGAATGCTCACATGTACTAAGGCCAATGTGGCCAGTAGCACGGCGACAGTGATACCCTTTATGGTAGTGGAGGTGGCATAATGCCCCAGACCTCCACATCCGGATTTCAGGGAAAAGTTAAATCAAAAAGATTGAAAAAGTTCTTGACTGTTGACAACAGTGGTACTGTGATACCACCGCGAAAAAACACAAGGAGAAATTGATGGAAGATAGCACTTTCGTTACGATAGTCGGAATACTTGCAATCACGGTAGTAGCTGCTGTGACACTGATAATGGGCATCAATCACGGGACTAGTACGATAGCGCTTATGATCCTTTGTGGAGCTCTAGGGGTCGCCTTCCCTTCCCCGATCAGCAAAAAGGAGGCTGTATAGATGCCTCTCCCTCTAGTACCAATCGTCGCAGCTCTTGGAGGTCTTTCGGGGGGTTTGGGACTCGCCCAACTCCTTTCCCCAGATGATTCGAAGAAACAACAGGCGCAAACTACTACATACCATCCGTACGCCTATTACCAACCCTCTACATCCACACAAAAGATATTTTCCCCTCAAATACAATATCCTTCATATCAAACAATAATAGACAGTCCGTTTGCAAGTCAAACAGCTAAGAAGGAACAGGCAAGCGAGGTATTCCCTGAATTTCAATCACTCCCTCAGTGGACTAGTGCAGCTCCAGCCATCACAGACACCCCAAGCGCAGCCGGTGAGATGACTCCGATAGCGATAATAGCGGTCATAGGACTGCTAGGTTACGCTTTTCTATCGAAAAAGAAGTAGGTGACACAAATGATATTACCAGCAAACACAATAAGAATGATTGCAAAAGCTAACCCGTTACGGAATACCATTAGAATCACAAACCAGACAAATAGTACGGTTTATATCGGGCTTGTGGACAATGAACTCTTCGACTTCGAAAACAACGGTTTTCCAATCGGGATTTATGGGGTTTGGGAAGAGACGGTAAGACCTCCGAGAGGATACCAAGGGCCTATATATGTCTGGAGTGACACAGAGAGTGATATAAGGCTTTCAGAGACATGACTAGTGTAATAGGGATCCGTCCAACTAATCCCCTCCTTTGTAGACACCCTGATATACCCCTCAATCTTCCTTTTATTGAGGGGTCTGGTGACACAGTATATGATCTGAGCGGAAACGCTAACAATGGGGATGTCACAGACGGTGTTTGGTCTTCCACAAGTCGTGGATGGTGTATCATCTTTAATGGTACTAGCAGTTACATTAACTGCGGTACTGATGAGTCCGTTCTTGTAGATCAGAGCGGATGGACTTGTGAATCACTGATATATCCTCTCTCAGCACAGCAAGGCGGCGTGGGTAACAGATCCGTAGTTTATTACGCCGGTAGCGGTAGTTGGTGGATTTTCATTGCTGGAAATAATGTACGTCTACAACAAACAGAGAGTCCGTATTCGTGGGTCTCTACAACTGAAGACGAAATACAAAATCAAAATTGGTACCATGTCGTAATCACAAGCGTAGATGATGAAAAAAGCATATACATTGACGGCGATCTATTAATAACAGGAGATCTTATCGTCGACGATGCTAACCTGAGCCGTGTAAGTTTCGCTACCGGGGACGCTTTCGATGGAAATATGAGTCTAGTTAGGTTGTATAATCTCTCTCTATCAGAGAAAGACGTAAAACACGCTTATTTAGATCTAAGAAGGAGATTAAGAATATGAAAATAACTGATAAACAAAAGAAGCTTATTATAGGCGGTGGAATAGCAGGATTAACGCTTTTAGCCCTCTCTTCCGGAAGTGACACAGATGGAGGGTTCGGAGGTGGGGGTGGTGGTATGACTCAAGGATCCGTACCACTAC
>JAXHTJ010000217.1:0-2585 GCA_034190245.1 Halobacteriota archaeon
TCGGTTCCCCACCGGATCATAGGTAAAGGCCTCATCATCTTGAATCGGATTATCTACATTGGTCAGACGATACAGTTCATCATACCCATACTGGTAATCCCCATGCTCGGTGGCCTTGGCATTGATATTATCCATTTTATCATAATTGTACTGATAATTCATCAATACATTCTGGCCTGGGTCTTTTGCCGTGATCGAGTTTACACGCATCAGGGGATCATAGGTGAACTGCTTGGTAGCTCCGCCCGGCAATGACATGGATGCGGGACGGTTCCATTGGTATTCACTGATGGTGACAGAACCCACATTCGGTATCTGAACCGCGTTGAGCTGGTTATTGGCATCATAGGCATAGCCATAGGTGATGTTGTCCGGCCCTGTAAAGGTCTGCTTTAACCCGTTTTTGTAGTAGGTGTAGGACAGGGTCTTTTGAAAGGCCCCGTAATCAACTGTCTCCGAAGTCTTCCTGTACAGGTCGTCATAGGTATACAGGGCAGAGGTGACACCATCATCATAACTCATGAGGTTTCCCACCTTGTCATAGGTAAACAGGACTGTTTTGACAGGATTCACATGATCCCCAGGATTAAAATACCGGGTTTCGGTTAACCTGCCGGCATCGTCATAAATATAGGCGGTCTTTTGATTCTTCGCATCTATTTTTTGACTAAGGTTCCCGGCATCGTCATATTGATAGGTGGTCTCCTGGGCCATGGGACGGATCTCTTTAACCAGCCGGTTATTGCGATCATACTCAAACCAGGTCGTGCTCCCATTGGCATCGGTCAGCTCGATCAGGTTGTCACGGTTGTCATAGACATAGAGGGTATCCTGATTCATGGGATCGCTTACCTGTATCAATCGTCCCAGGTCATCGTACATGTAAATTGTTGTCTTGGATTCCTTGTCTGTTTTAGACAAGAGGTTCCCGGAGAGGTCATATCCGAATTGGGTCAGATACTCCTCTGTCTCACTCAGGATATCTTTCTCGTGTGTCTTCCTTCCTCGATCATCATAGATAAATTCCTTTGCAAAGGTCGGATAGGTAATCTTTTTCACCTGATTCGTATTGCCGGAACAGGATGAACAGCCTTCATCATCTTCATACTCCATCACGATCTCGTTCCCGTTCCCGTCAGTGGTCCGGATCAGACGACCTTCATTGTCATAATCATATAGGATCTCCTTTGCCTCTGCATCAGTCTGCTTTATCATTTTGTTGTCGGTGTTATACGTAAACAGGGTCTCGTTACCCAGGGCGTCGGTCCTCTTGATCATATTATTGTGGCTGTCATACTCATAGAGGGTCTCTTTACCCTCGGCATCCACCTGGCGTATCTTGTTGCCCCTTTCGTCATAGAACATCTCGGTGATATTGTTGAGGGGGTCGGTTATGGTCCTGAGCCTGCCTGCGTCATCGTATTGATAGGTCCATGTCTTTGACCCGGCATCTATCTTGGTCAGGACATTTCCCATAACATCATGGGATGTAAAGTTGGTAACATTGCCCTCAGGATCTGTGACCGAAGTCATGTTGCCCATGGCATCATAGGTCATGCTGGTCAGGGCTTCCGCCGTGCCGGCGTCGGCCGATCTCTTTGTGGTCAGGAGGTTTCCGTCGCTGTCATATGTGTACTCGGTGATCCTTTCATTGGCTGTGCCCGAGGCCTCGATCTTCCTGGTGAGGTCCCCTACATCATTATACTCGTACTCGGTGATCACCCCTCTTTCGTCCGTTGTCCTCGACCTTTTATTGAACCGCAGGTCATATTCGTGGGTCACTTGTGAGCCGTCAGGATACAGGACCTTAGTGAGGTTGTCCCATTCATCATATTCCTTGCGGGTAGTGTTTCCCTTTTCATCTGTGATGATCAGGTTCCGGCCGTCTTTTTGGATATCCTTAATGGTCCTGCCGTTCACAGTGATCTTTATGGTGTCGCCGTCCTTGTCATACCAGGCCTCTTTGATCATGCCCGATGAACTTCTGGTCTGGGCGTAGTATTCCCTCTTTGCCTCGTCATAGTCGAACTCAAAGAAGTAGCCTTCGCCGGCGCTATCAACCACTGACGACAAAAGGCCTATATCGTCGTAGGTGATGGTATACTGCCTGTTTCCCGGTTCTGTCACAGAGGCGATCCTGTTTTCACCATCATAGACAAAGACCGTCTCCCGGCCCAGGACGTCCCTCACCCCCCCTGAAATGGAAAAGCGGTTAAAGAAAAACATCTTCAACCGCCTCTTCTAAGCGAATATTGAATATTTAAGATGTGACCCTGTTGTGTTCTCAATGGGCACAGCATGTCATTATTTCACGAACGTCCCCCTTTTTCACACTAATTGGTAACCACACCTCCATCAGTCTTCTGCGTCATATTGCCGTTGTCATCGTACACATAGCTGACATCACCATAGGACTGCAACTCATTGTTCTGGTTGTACGACCATGTTCCTGCCACATCCGCAGCCGTCAGTCGGTTCCCCACCGGATCATAGGTAAAGGCCTCATCATCTTGAATCGGATTATCTACATTGGTCAGACGATACAGTTCATCATACCCATACTGGTAATCCCCATGCTCGGTGGC
>JAXHTJ010000022.1:0-23571 GCA_034190245.1 Halobacteriota archaeon
AAGAGACTGGAACAGCGACTGCGACAAGCACAACTCTAAATGGAGATGCAATCATAACTTTGCTTTCAGAATCTGTCTCCGGCCCGGCAGTGATAACAGCGACAGAGGAATACACAGGATCGAATTCGATTTCCGTTGAGATTATATCGCTAGGAAAGATCACGTTAGAATAATATCCTGATCTTCAGCCTGATACCATTTTCATGTTCATCATTTTATGCATTATGTACATACAGTTTATGTGTATGTTCAAACAAATATTTAACTGGGAGGCTCTCTATGAAGAAATTAGCTTTGCCAGTAATGGCTATGATCTTATTTTCATGCATCGCTTATCCGGTAATCGCGGCGGATGAATACTTTTATGCAAGTGGTGAGAATATTATTCTGGGTACTGGTGTAAGTGGGGATTATACAGACACCTATTCTGATGACGGATCGTATAGGGTTGTTGATGAAGGGCTTTTTGTTGGAGGGACCGAAACCATCTTTGAAGATGATTTTGCGACAGACAAAGGCTGGGCAAACGGTGGATCCCAAAATGAATGGCAGAGGGGTGTGCCACAGGGTAAAGGTGGCTCCAGTCATGGAAACCCGGATCCGAATAATGATCACACTTCTGGTACCGGTAAAGTCTTTGGAACCGATCTAACAGGCGATGGTGATTATGAGGAAGATACCAATTGTTGGTTGGAATCACCAACCATAGATTGCTCAAATTATAGAGATGTCAATCTTGAGTATTACAGGTGGTTGAATGCTGAAGGAGATAACAATGACCATTCATATGTAGAGGTTTACAATGTGGATACTGGTGGTTCGGATACTGTTTGGAGTAATGGGGTTTACACTTATACGGACAATTCGTGGAATTTTCAGAGTATCAACATCTCGGATTATGCCGATGGTAATAATATCAAAATTCGTTTCCGACTCACCTCTGATGGGGGTTGGTTTGATCACTGGGAGTCGAGTGGCTGGAACATCGATGATCTTAAAATAGAAGGTACATTTGTCGATTATAGATTGAATGCCACATACCCCGTGGGAGGGATAACGACGGGAATGGAGAACTATACCCTCAATATCGCAGGGCGTACTTCTGCTGAGAACTTTACTGTCACAGCAGACGGGCTTTTCATAGGTAATATAACTTATAACGAAACGATCGATACAAAGTTTGAGGATGACTTTGAAGATGGAGACATAGGCGGATGGACGACAGGTGGTGACGCAAACTGGTTTGCCACAAGCGGTGAGTCAAACACCGGTAGTTGGTCGGCAAGAGCAGGTAGTATAGGTGCTAATGATTATACTTACATTAAAAGGGACATAACAGGACCTGGAGATCTTACTTTCTACTGGAAGGTAAGTTCGGAATCCGGTGGTGATTATCTATATTTCAGGTTCGATGGATCGAACGTCTATTCGATATCAGGCAACGTAGACTGGCAGCAAAGGACATATTCTATCCCATCCGGGACGCATTCGATAGAATGGAGATATGATAAGGATATTTTAAGTGTCAGTGGTAGTGATACGGGCTGGATAGACGACATAAAAATTGAAGGGGCTGCTCCCACTGATTTCATCATGACAAAGAATATAACTAGTGTGGCAGAGGATGGAAGCGTAACGATAAGATTTGTAGACACGGAATCTAATGATATAACGATAGATACGCTGTCTATCGATGAGATTGAGATTCATGGTGCAGGGGAACTCTACCGTGGTGTATCTCTCTCAGATCCATCCGATCAATCAACACTTCAAGGAGTCAATGCCACCTATCAGATAAACGTAACAAACCTGGCCAACACACAGGATGACTTCACGCTTGTTGTTACAAACACAGATAATGCCGATGTCGCCGAATTGAGCTCTGTTCTTGTGAGCCTGGATGCGTTAGAGAGCACGAATGTATCATTGAATGTTACAGACAACACGCCGGGAACGTACAATGTGAGTGTAACGGCAACTTCAGTCACAAATTCAAGTGCAAATGATATGGTTACTATCATGACCACGGTTCTTCCCGATGTAACGTCTCCAGTGATAAACTCGGTTACACTCAACGAAACCGAGGTTCACATAGGTGATCCGATCCTTGTAACAGTTAATACGACTGATGATGTCGGAATTTTAAACGTGACGGCCAATGGTGTGCTGCTCACCTACCAGTCAGGTGATATATGGGAAGGGACGATTATTTCAGTAGCAGGAATTAATATTCCTGTTGACATAATAGTATATGATAATGTTGGCAATAGTGCAACAGATTCGTCTCAATCGTACAACGCAACAGATTTGATCTTCCCGGCAGCAATTACAGACCTCTTCGCATCAACTGGAATAAATACAAGTGAAGTCACCCTGACATGGACCGCTCCAGGGGATGATGGAAACACTGGTACTGCTTTGGGCTACATAGTGAGGTATTCGACATCGCAGATAACAAACCAGGGTGAATTTGATAGTGCAACAGATTATCCAAATATATGGACACCACAAATTGCCGGAAGCAATGAAAATTACACCTTAACAGGACTCACCCCCAATACAACATACTACTTCGCCATAGAAGCCTTTGATGAAGTCCCGAACCAGGCAAGTCTATCGAACAGTCCGATGGCAGTGGTGCCAGCTCCTCCTGTTATAAACTCGGTTACACTCAACGCTACCGAAGTTCACATAGGTGATCCGATCCTTGTAACCGTTAATGCAACTGACGATCGTGAAGTTGTAAATGTGACCGCTAATGGAGTATCACTCACTCACCAGTCCGGAGATATATGGAATGGGACGATTATTTCAGTGGAAGGGATCAATGTCACTGTGAACGTTATTATATATGATGAATTCGGTAACAATGATACCGATTCGTCCCAATCTTACAACGCATCAGATATGGTTCCACCAGCAGCAATAATAGATCTTTTCGCATCAACGGGAATGAATCCTGGTGAAGTCAACCTAACATGGACTGCTCCCGGAGATGATGGAAGCACGGGCACTGCTTTGGGCTACATAGTGAGGTATTCGACATCGCAGATAACAAACCAGGGTGAATTTGATAGTGCAACAGATTATCCAAATTCATGGACACCACTCATTGCCAGTAGCAATGAAAGTTACACCTTGTCAGGACTCACCCCCAATACAACATACTACTTTGCCATAGAAGCCTTTGACGAGGTCCCGAACCAAGCAGATCTTTCGAACTGTCCGAGTGCGGTATCACAGATGAATCTCACACAGCTTGCAGCCTATATATATCTAGTTGCATGGCCGGATTCTGTCGAGGCGTGCGGTTCCCCATCTGATATTGTGGCTATTGTTTTAAATGACAGTTACTATGGTATTTCTGGAGCAAGTGTAACCTTCACCACCAATATGGGATATTTCAATGAGACTATTAGCGATAATGCCACGGTAATCACAAATGCAACTGGTTATGCAAACGTTACGCTCATGGGTGATGGTACTGTAGGTGATGCGACAGTGGAGGCAAAAACATACAGGGGACTGATGGAGATCACCAATACCACAATTGTGGAATTCATTGTAGGCTCCACAGGAGGGATATCTCTTGAAGCAGATCCTACGAGCCTAACAGTCAATAATACGTCCCTAATAACCGCGAATGTTTCCGATGCGTGTGGTAATGTTATCGCAGGCGCAACTGTCAATTTCACCGTAACTGCTGGAAATGGTTCTCTGAGCAATTACTCGGCGGTTACAAACGGGAGTGGAATTGCAACCACTACCTTGCGAGTAGATACAAAGGCGGGAATTAATACGGTGGAGGCAGAAGTGGGAATGTTTACAGAGAATGTAAGTGTAACCGGCGTTGCCGGAGATCCTGAGCATCTTTGGCTCGATCCTTATCCGCCAATTTTACGAGCAGATGGGAATTCTACTGGTATTGTAATTGCTACCGTATTCGATGAATTCTACAACCCTGTCAGCGGAGAGAGCGTTACGTTGCGGATCAAAGGAACAAATTATACAAGTCCAACAAATTCATCCGGTCAGGTCTATGTAGGAATAACTTCATCAACAAAGATTCAGACCGTATATGTATTCGGGACAGCAGATACGCTGAGTAACGTTACAACCATAAGCTTTGTAGGAGGTGATCCTGCCTATATAACGGTGAAAGCACAGCCATCATACATAGCAGTACAGGGTCAATTGGGTGTTACGAATAAATCTGTGATAATGGCCACAGTAACTGATGATTGGTACCGTCCACTGGAGAACTGTACAGTCAGTTTTACAACCACCAACGGCACTCTTGACAGTAATACTGGAGTAACTGATGAATCCGGTGAGACGAGTGTGATTCTAACTTCATCCTATACGCCAGAGACCGTTACAGTAACTGCCTTGATCAACTCGTCATTATTTGACTCTACAACAGTTAAATTTACAGATCAGCCATTCTTGAATGTAAATACGACACTCAATCCGAACAATATAACAGAACTTCCAGCATATATCAATGTCACTCATATCCTGACAGGTGAAGGTGTGGTGATAACAAAGCCATTGGACGTGATGCATGTGATCGATAGATCCGGGAGTATGGGCTGGTATGGGGATGTAATTCATAACTCGAGTGGAACGTTAAATAATTATATGAATTATGAGATGATCGACCAGTTCGATATAAATTCCTCTATAACAACTTTTGATGTACTCTTAGTCCGTCAAAAAGAAGGTGAAACGTATGAATTACTTCGAATAATAAGTCCCACTGGTAAACTCTGTGATAAAGATACTGAACCCTCGGGAATGGATTACGTCCATTCCAATAGTGCCGATAGGATCACAGTTGGAAGTTCCGGGGTTGAAACAGGCACTTGGCAAGTGTGGGCAAAGGTCGATTCCTCGAGCCATGCTCCTAGGGACTATAGGCTTTCAGTTCAAATTCCACCTGAAAGAATTGATGCAGCCAAGAATTCCGCAAAGAGTTTTGTAGGTTTAATGGATATCGACGATCAACTCGGTGTTGTTTCATTCAGTAGTAGTGGAACGCTTGAAGAACAGTTAACCCTGCTTGATACGCAGGTAAATAAAGATTCTGTCAATTCATCTATAAATGGTATTGTTGCATCAGGAGGTACAGCGATAGGTGCCGGTATCGATAAGGCAAAATTGGAGCTTATGAGTTCAAGGAGTAGAGAGGATACGATCAAGATAATGATTCTTCTCTCTGATGGGGTCGATACAGAAGGGAGTGACCCCATTACAAGCGCACAAGAGGCCGCCCAGGAGAACATTACCATCTACACAATTGGGTTTGGAGAATCAGATCATGATCTGCTGAATGATATCGCAAATATAACCGGTGGGACATACTATTATGCTGTAGATGTTACCGAATTGGAAAGAATCTACGGCGAAATCCATGAAGAGATAAAGAAGATATCTGCAAGTATTCAGGCCAATGTGATAGTTCCGGGTACCGAGATCAATGGAACATTCGAGGGTAATGCAGAGTATGTGCCTGGAAGCTCAAAGATCACATACACGCCATCAGGTGAAACGGCAGAAGATATAACCGCCGAGCCTACGCTCACTAATCTAAGTGACCGTCAAATAATCACATTTGAAATAAACGAGATGATTAACATTGGTGACGAAGTGAATATAACATACAAACTCTATGTTAACGGTTCCGGAGAGATAATCGGTTTTTCCAATGTTACGGGTGCCGACGGTAGTGAACTGGGTACATTCGGACCCGAAACGGTGACAAACACCGGTGGTGGAGGTGGATATATAGATACACCTCCTATACCAGATGCTGGTCCGGATCAGATACTGATCCTTAACCTAGGTCTAACGGTGAGCTTCAATGGTTCAAATTCCACTGATGATTATGGAATCACTAAGTATAAATGGGTCTTTGGCGATGGTAAAGAGTCCGATTGGCTTGGAAGTGCAACCACGTCGCATGATTATCCGAATTTACTTGGATGCTACGAAGTTAAACTTAAGGTAAAGGATAGCTTCCCACAGATTAGTCAAATTTATGATAGTATGAATGTGACCGCAATAGCCAATCCGAGCGATGTTGTATTATCTTCCAACCGATCGAACATTGTAATGGAAAATATGCCCGGAATTAATGCTGCGCTGATTACGGCAAACGTGACATACAATAACACGGGAGTTAGAGATGGCTTAAATGTCACTTTTACAACAACTCTCGGGGTATTTGAAGAGACAGGAACAGCGATTGCGATGAACACAACTATAAACGGAAATGCGACTATAACTTTACTTTCAGAGTCCATAGCCGGCCCTGCAGTAATAACGGCAACAGAGGAATACACAGGATCAGATTCTATTGCCTTAGATATAGTATCACGTGGGAGGATAACATTGGAGTGATCTGAGTCAAATTGTGAGAGCGCCACCCATTTCCGCTTCGGTCAAATAGGTGGCATGCTCGCCTCCATAAAACCTTAAGCCCAAAAGTATTCGGCTTTATTTTTGCAATATCCATATCGGCCCATTTGTCCGGGCATTGATTATGATGTGTACATGATCCGAGTAGAAGCTGTTTTCTCGCAAAATTAATTTTTCTCAGTACTCTTGGTAGCAACACTTTGATATAACTCAAGTATTGATGAATAAGAGAGTTATCACTAAGAGAGTTATCACTACCCACATTTACGCTGTAAAAAATAGAATTATGGTCATTTTTATCTGACCATCCATTCCTGATTTGCTGGTGGAATTCTCACCTAAACTACCACGTCGATTATATATTCGTTGATTATGAGCCTATCGTAATTGATGGTCGCAGTGACCTGATTACCTGCCGTAGCCACACTATCGCCTGCTGCTGTGTTAATTATCCCACTGAAGTATCTTCCCCATGCATCTACGTAGTCACTGACAATGATTATGTCTACTGCACCATTATTAAGAGTAATAGGCTCAGTTGAGTCCTCGAACTCGATAGAGATGGATGCAACTCCACCAGCCTTGGAGGATAATTGGCTGCTTATATTGATTATAGATATCAGTACATCCGTTTCTCCACCGTTCTCTTTCACAAAGATCCTCGGATTGGACAATTCTACTGATTCTCCAGAAGCATACGCCTCCCAGATGCCACCGCATTCGTATGCAATCTTTCTGCCTTTCATCTCGTACTCGATAGATCCGACCTGACCAGCTATAAAATCAAAACCAGTTGTTGTGTTCTCAACAGTTATAGTAGCAGCATCTGGTACTACAGCTATCGTGCCTTCTCCCAGGCTCATCCTCACCGTCTTGATAGGTGCGTTCTCGAGTGCAACCATCTTCCCACTACTCTGTAATACTGAAAAGCTCTGCACCATGCTCTGGAATTGTGAATTGTCCCTAGTCTGTTGAATGATTGGTAAGCCAACAGCTACGATTAATCCTATCGAGATCATAACGATAGCGAGAATGAGTATAAATGCTACCGTTTCCGATACCGCTTCATCCGATCTTATAAAGTTTTTCATAATAAACCACCTTTACAAACTTGAATCATAACTCAATTGATGCTGAGTACTTCTGCTAGATGTTGTCCCGGTGACTCCAACGGTGTGGGTGATTCCATTGATGCTGACCGTAACCTCGAGGTCCGATGAGGTCAATGAACTCACAGTCACCATCTGGTCTGCTTGTGCCTGAGTATTAACCTGATAATCGTGACCACCAACACTTGTCGGCATCGTCAGATCTGTAACAATTTTCCCGTTTTCGGGAGCGATAATATAAATATCCACTATCTTTGTGCTTACATCGTTGCCTATATCACTGAATCGTTCCAGTGCAACCGTCTCCCCCGGATCTTCGATAAATAGTCCCTGTGAATACAAAAGCATGATAGTAAATAGTGCTATTGCAATTCCAGAAGTAAAGATGAACTCCATAAGGCCCGATACTGCCCTGGTCTCTTTAAATAAACTCTCTTTATTCTTCATGACATCATCTCCTCAACATTCTATTATCTTTGGATCATTTTCATATATAGTTATACCGTCGTCGAATATTATACCGACTCCAACACTTGAAATATTATTTGGCTTGCCAAGCTCATTATAAAAAGTAACATTAATCATTGAAATATTCACAATCTGACCATGATACGCATATATATGTCTGGTAGAGTTGGTATAATTCGAAGCCATAATGGTAAAATTTGACCATATGGCTGTTCTGTTCTGTGTGTCGTTGGCACTAATGCCCGTAACATATGGCCTACCGCTTAAGTTCCACGCCTCATAAGCGACGATCTTCATCTCACGGTCCGTCTCTTCGACCAGCTCCCTAATCTCGTGCTTTGGAAAGTTCAGTATTGCCTGAGAGGATTGGTGACCCGTCATCATCGCTTGATTGAGCAACAGCACGAGGGCGATCATGCCTATGGATACCATCAGCCCCATCATCAGTATCCATTGCCCTCTTTCATCATCTATCATAGTACCTCCTTACAGATACCACAGTATCAACCTCACTTCTATCACCTTTATATCTGGCGGACCTCTCATATTCGTCAGATTCCAATAGTTAGATATCTCATCATTCCAATGAATTGTGACCAGGCGTGAAACGACCACAGAGTCTTCAACAGGGGCACCCCTCTTTATCACATGCGTTTTATTCAATTCCATATTCGCACCTGTGCCATTAACGTATACAAAATCCACGTTGTACATGACATTATCTGGTAGCAATTCATAGAGGGTTGCATTTAAGTCATTTTCACCATCATCGTCAATATCGATAGAATTCGGGACAGGGCTTATGATATCTGCTTCTGCTCCACTCCAATTCGCAACGTATCTCTTTAGAAGAATCTCATCTGTTGTAGAGTTGTATATCTCCTCTGAATCGAGAACAGTTAATACATCGTTTCCGATTTGCTTCAGTTGTGCATCGATGGAGAGTTCCGTCTGTGGCGTTACTACTACAGCGCTCTGCGTCACGAAGTATAGTGTAATTACCATCAATACTGCTGCAGAGATGCCCTCAATCGTATGCAACTGCGCATTTTTATCTCTTATTAACCCCATGACCACACCTTTACAGTTAGTTTGGCTGATTCGTAAACCGGTATGAAGATATCAGTATATTCTATCGGAGCGCCCTCCTGGAAGGTTATGTTATCAAATTTCAATTCGAGCGTATTATTCCCGGCGACAAATAATGTTCTGTTGATGATGAATTTCAGGGTATCATTTCTATCAAGCGGAGTTATGGGTGGTGCAGATGATACGAAGGAATCTGTGCCATTGGCTTTCATCCACAAACTGTAGTTTGTACCTGCAGTTAACGTTTCATTATCAAAATTACTGTTAGTCAAGTTTATCCATTCATATTCTGAATCAGGGTCGGAGACGTTAAAATTGCCAATCTCAAAAACAACATCTCCATCTTGTGATCCTGAGACATTCATCTGAGTCTTGTTCATACTGCCTTCAAAAACCGCAGACCCATTTGTCAAATTCGACCCATTGAAATAAGCGGTATAACCGGTGTGTGCCAGTACTACCCTTCTCATATTGACAACATCAGTACCGCTGATTGGAGTGCTACTACCACGTACTGCCAACCGGGTTCCATCAAATTTATCAAGTGTTATGTTGTAGCCATAGGGTATGTCGTTTCCACCAATCGTTCTGTAAAGGCTGAGCTTGGTGGTAAGGTTTGTGTTGTTGATTATTGTGCTATTACTAAATAAGATGATCTTGCTCAAGTTTAGAATATTTGCGTGATCTCTATCAAGTGCCAGGCCGACTCTCTTGAGACCATATCTCGTGGTATCATTCTTCTCCCACTCCTCTCCACTGTCCGTATCTGTACTCCACCATCCGGGATCCTCCACCAGGATGACCGAGGTTCTGTAAGCGACTGAGTTCAGATCAACTGTCTCAGATTGGAATGGAGTGAACATTCCGGGTATGAATATGGCTATAGCCATGAAGGTTATCAAGAATAAAGTGATACCAGTCAAGAAGTCCAAACTCATTTGAGCGTCATTATCACCAATAATACTCGTCGTCTCCCCTCCGAACCTTTGTATAAAAGTTTGATCGAAACGTCAGATCTTCTTACAAGATTCGACTGATCTCGTCTAACATACATATTTTGAAAGTTATATATAATATACTTACCGCTCAGAGGGAGACCTCATCCTGATCTTTTTCTAATTTCGATAGTAATTAATCGTCAGTTTTAATTACAATAGGGCCAATGAGAAATTGAAATGACAGGGAAGCTTAAGATTCTAATCACATCTCTTTTAACTCTTCTTCTTATCAACTCCGTTAGCACGGGGATATTTTACAAAACGATGAATGAAGAGATAAAAGAGGTGGACAATCTCACATATACAAACTCACAGCTCATTGAAGAACTAAAGATCTATAAAGAAGGAATTGGAGATCTCGCTTCGCAGATTGATGAGAAAGCATCAGAGATTGAAAGACTGAGTTTTAGAAGGTCTGCAGAATATTTTATTGTCGGAATAGACGACTCAAACGACTCAGAAAACACCGGTGAGATTATAATGCTTCGTGTAGTTATAAAAAATGGAGATGGTGGAGTATTTACCAATATCACAGGGATCTCTTTCGAAAGAGACATTCAGGAATCGATAAATACTGCAATATCTGTGGCAAAGAATGTGACTGGTGAAGATTTAACTGGTCGTGACGTCATGGTAACACTGGTGCTCTTGAGATCACAGGAGAATAAGATACGTAATACCAAGATATCAGGGAAGAGTGCGGGTGCAGCGATATGTTTTGCAACAATATCTGCAATCAATAATAAGAGCATACCGGATGACGTCTTTATCACTGGAACGATGAAAGAAGATGGTGAAATCGGCACAGTTTCGGGTGTAAAGGAGAAGGCGGAAGTTGCAAGGGACTTTGGAGCAAAGATTCTACTTGTACCAAAAGGAAGAAGAGTAAGTGTAGAAGGCATTGAGGTAATAGAGGTTGAGAACATATACGAAGCTCAGAACCATCTTTTTTAAAGCCCTTGATCCAAATTGAACGTCAACATCTGTTAATTTGGGGGTGCTGCAATTATCTCCCTATGAAAGTCGTGTATGACCATAATCATTATATACCTGATCACAACAAAGTATTAGTAAAGAGCGGGTGGCGAGCCTAAATATTTACGCATGTTATTCACCTCTAAAAGCTTATTTTTTTAAGCTCACTGCCCTTTCATTATTTTCTGATTCTTTTTTAGAATTTAATCTGATTGTAGCCTCTCCAGACCTATCTCTGATACAAGCTCTTTTGCAAGTGATAATTTCGCCTCGGAGATCACAACGTTCTCGGGCAGATCGGATACCTTAAATTTGATACTCTCTGCCGATCCGTTCGATTTTATACTGATATTCTCTCCTTTGCAGAGGCCAAGCCTCTTCACATTGCTGATGTTCAACTCCACGACGTTCTTATCCACCATGCCATTCCAGAAGAATGGATTTGTCTTCAAGACCAGAAAGTGTTCGCCTGCCATCGTCTGAGCTTCTCCCATGTCAACCTCAACCTTCTTTTCATCTCTTTTAAGTGGAATCTTATCTTCATCTATCTCGGAGATGCCAAGCGTCTCAAGGACCTGTGCTTGAGCAGCTTCATAATCGATCTTTTTTCCACCAGCAGCTTCGGCTATCTTTCCCAATACATCAATTCCGCTTGTGCCATCTCCTCTGTTACTCAGAACTCTTCCCTCAGCGTTTATAACAGAACCTCTCTTCCCAAAGAAGAGGTCGTTAGGTAGCAGGAGATCAGCAAGATCCGATGTCGCTCCTTTGAGAGCGTTCTGAACGATAAGAAGATCGAGCTTCGATAGCGTCTCTATCACCTTCTCTTCATCCAGCGATGTTCCTACAAGATCACTTTCCAGGATGTATAGCGCCTTTATCTTGCCCTCATCTATCTCGCTTAGCAGTCCATCGATTCCACCCTCTTTTGAGGTGAATTCGAGCATAGCCGCACCACTGAGATTGGCATATGGCTTCATGAAGAGTAACCTTGAGTTTGTTTGCGCATTTATATTACATATCGCTTTTACGATCTCCACATCGCTTAAGGCGTTCAGATCCGCAATTATCACAGAATCCTCGAAGAACGATTCGACACCATCAAAGTCACCATCTCCGCTCTTATCCTTCAGATACCTGACGAGTGATTGGAGTTTTGTGGTCTGTTCCCCAGGACCAACTAGTACCGTCCTATCAGCTGCTCTGTTCTCTTCTGTCCCAATACTCAGAACTTTGGCACCGTTCTCTTTTGCCTTGAGTAAATTTCTTGTGAGCAAGGGATATTGCACGTGTAAATCGACAAAGATCATAACGATATTCTTCGCATTATTCACATCCTCTAGTGGTATCCCAAGCTTAAAGGCTTCTGATCCTATAGACGAAAACTTACCAAGCCCGCATTCGATATTTGAGCATCCTAAAGCGTCTGCAAGGCCTTTGAGTGAAACGAGCTCTTCATTTGTTGCCAGCCCACCAGCTACAAATGCGATACTATCTGCTCCACTTCCGTCTCTTACTTCCTTCAACTTTTTTGCAGCCTCTTCAATGGCCGTTTCCGATTCAACTTCCTTCTGATTATCACCCTCTTTTATCATGGGCTTTGCTTGCTCTTTTGAGTAGAACCTCGGCAGTTGAACACCGAACTTACAGAGCTTACCCTCGTTTACGGGCGATCTCTTCCTGAAGTCGATATCGATCCTGTCACCATCTTTTATAACGTATAGTCCGCATCCAATACTACAACCAGGGCATATGCTCTCGATCATGATCTCAACTCCACTTCGTATAATGGGGGTCTATCCATATTCATCCCTGGAATATGACCCAGTCTTGATTGCATCCTATCTGCAAACCTTCTGTGAATCATTGTAAGTGGAATATCGACGGGGCATACATCCTCGCACTGGCCGCAACCTATGCAGGAGTCCATCAGGTGGAGTAACCGGACCATATGGAACATCGAGAGCTTATACGAATCGTCCTCGTACTCCATCTGGAGACACTTCGAGTCATCTCCACAGGCACAGACAGGACAGATCTTTCTGCAGCCTCCGCAGTCTATACAGTCCTTGAAAGCATCAATATAGTATGACAACCTATCAGCAGATGATAGCTCATCAACCTCTGAGAAGACCTTTTTATGCCACTCATCGGCCAGATTCCTCATCGTGCCATCTATCTTCTCTCTTATCTCTAATGACTTATCAGATGCCTCTTCAAACTCAACATATCCGGCATCCACGGCGTTCTGGAAGATATCTTTCCCTTTATCGGTCAAGACCTGCACAAACGTGCCCTGGCCGGACTTATCTTTTGGGACTCCCCAGTTCCCACAGGCCAGATCCGCCATCTCCGGTATGTTTGTTGCGCAGTACCGACAGGAGATCCTCCTACCATAACCTCTCTCTTCCACTTCATCTATTTTGTGTGCTTTTTCTCCATCTTTTGTTTCGAAGATCAATTGCCCCCTGGTTATCTCTTCTCCTACCACAGACGAAGGATCCAGCTCGTAAAACTCCTCTACCATCCTGATCGTCGGCACAGGGCGCATAGATCCGCCACAGTTCAATCCAACAATATAAACATCTTCCAGATTTACTTGATTCCTCTTTGCCTGCTCAATGACTCCTCTTGCATCACATGGTTTCGCAGGCATTGCCATTTTGATACCCTTTTTTACGTACTTCGCCAGATTGACCGGAGCACTGTGAAGTGAACCAGCAGATTCCAGAACTTCTCCTGCGTCATTTATAATCTCCGGGACACCTTCATAAACTCCCTTCTTCTTGACGACAAGCGCCTCTTCAATAAAGTTCTTGTCAAGGGCCGCAGCCATTAAAGCCGTAACAAACCCTCCAGATGCCCCCTTATCTCTTGTAGCTTCGTCCTTTGCCCACGCTATATAGCTTTTTCCAACTTCAATCATGACACTCCCTCCGGTCTCAATGGTGATGGACCAATATTCTTGATATTTTCTGTAACCTCTTTAATTGCATTTGAGAATTTTTCACCTTCAGATGCAGATATCCATTCCAATCTAAGTCTTTCAGGTTCAAGCCCCAATTCATCCACCATCTCTTCTAAAAACTCAAACCTGTTCTTCGTCTTGTAGTTTGCATCAATATAGTGACAGTCGTTTATGTGACAACCAGTCACAAGTACGGCGTCTGCCCCCTCTAAAAATGCCATCATTACAAATGCAGGATCTATTCTTCCTGAGCACATAACTCTGATGACCCTCGTAGTCGGAGGCTGCTGCATTCTACCAACACCCGCCGTATCTGCCCCACCATAGGAACACCAATTACAACAAAACGCCACAATCTTAGGCACAAAGTCCATACAACCGCTCCCAGTTTAAAAGAATGATAAATTTCAAATCTATTTAAATTTGTGGTTTTTAATATACTCAAGCACCGACTCGAATATTGCCCTCCCATCTCCTTTAAAAGAATAGGATCTGGTCCAATCGGGGCTTGTATAAGGATGAAATGCTCTCTCTGGATGCGGCATCATCCCAAAGACGTTTCTATCTGCGTTGCAGATTCCGGCTATGTTGAGCAATGAACCGTTCGGATTCCAGGGGTATCCTGCATACTCTCCATCTGGATCGACATACCTGAAGACGATCTGGTCGTTCTCGATCAGACGTTTGAGATAATCTTCTTTATTCTCGGATGAAAATATGAATTTTCCTTCGGCATGAGCGCATGGCATCCTAACAATCTTCCCCTTCTGTATCTTGCCTGTGAATGCGCAGTTATTCTCGTGCTTTAGTAATGTCGGTCTGCACTCGAAGCGGGCGGAGTCATTGACCGCCAGTGTAGCCTGTGGGTATCTGCTCATCATCTCATCAAAGGCCGGAAGAAGCCCCAATTCGACCAGGACTTGAAAGCCGTTGCATATTCCACCAACAGGCCGCCCCTCTTTTACAAACTCAATAAGCTCATCTCTTAGCATGCTCTTCATTCTTGCTGCAAATATGGCCCCGGCCCGAATATAGTCACCGGATGAGAATCCCCCGGGAATGATCAAGCACTGGTAATCGAATACACACCTCCTTTCGGCATCTTTCACCTCGCCGATTAACTGGTTCAGATGAACTAGTTCAGGATATGCACCCAACCTTTCGAATGCAAGATAGGTCTCCATCTCGCAGTTTGTTCCCTCTATCCTGAGAATACCAACCTTTATATCCTTATAATCCATTTCCGTACATTCCCACTTCAAACTCTATATAAAGCCTCAAGGTCATATATATCTTATAATTTCTCATTCGTAAAAGTATCCGGTGGCTTAATGAAAGTTCTGAAGAGGGATTTAAGGGGTAAGAAAGGAGAGATAAAGCTACTTCCGGGATCATTGGACGATCTGTGGCACCTGAAGTACATAATAGATGAAGATGACCTCGTCTTTGCGCTAACATACCGGAGGCTAGACTTTGCAACAGACAAAACCCGGCCGGAGAAGATGGCAAAGAGACCGGTACGGTTGGGTGTAAGGGTGAGCGATGTCAGCTTCCATAAGTTCTCGAATTGGTTGAGGGTTCATGGAGTGATCGAATCAGGCCCCGATCTTGGTTCCCATCACACAATAAATGTTGAAGTTGGTACGGAGCTATCTATAATTAAAGACTCCTGGCGAAGCGACCAGCTGAATAGAATGGACGAAGCGGTAAAAGCATCAAATAAACCCAGAGTACTGATAGTCACCATAGAAGAAGGGGAAGCAGATATTGGAATATTGAAGCAGTGGGGCATAGAGGAATGCTTCTCCATTACCGGAGCCGGTGGTAAAGAAGATGGATCGAGGAGTGCTTTTTTTGGGGAGGTTTCGGTGCAACTGAGTCATATGCCGGAGTGCGAGGCCATCGTGATTGCAGGGCCGGGATTTGCAAAGGAGGACTTCTTGAAACATCTGAAGGATGTATATCCAGACATGGCGAAGAAGAGCATACTGGAAAACACATCATCGATTGGGATGTCAGGTTTTCAGGAGGTTCTGCGGCGTGGTGCTGTCGAGAAGGTGGCAAAAGAGATGAGACTCACAGAAGAGGCGATACTCATCGAGGAGCTTATGGAAGAGATAGCAAAAGATGGAAAGGCAACCTATGGGCACGCCGAGGTTAAAAACGCACTTGACAATGGTGCAATTGAGACGCTTCTGATAGCAGATGAGACACTCAGAGGTCTTAGAAATGAAGAAGAGGGAATCGAGGATCTTTTAACCGGAGTCGAGAAGGCGAGAGGAAAAGTCATTGTCTTCAGCACTGAATTTGAGCCGGGGAAAAGGCTCACCTCCCTTGGCGGGATAGCTGCGATCTTGAGGTTCAGGGTGTAAATGATTGTGATTATGCTAAACGCCAAATACAAACAATACGAACAGGACATATAAAGCCACCAAAATAAATCCTTCCCATCGGTCCAGCCTCCACCTCGTCCTCATAAAGATGATACCCAGAACTGATGTAAATACCATCATTGGTATGTAAGATGTGAGTGCTACATCGGTTATGAGGATTGGCCTTATGATGGAAGATATTCCCAGGACGATCAGGAGGTTGAACATATTACTCCCGATCAGGTTTCCAACGGATATCGACCTCAAACCCTTTCTCAGAGCCGAGATGGATACAAACAGCTCCGGTAGCGAGGTTCCCAGGGCTACAACGGTGAGAGCAAGATATATAGGATTGATGCCAAAATACTCGGCAAACCCTTCAACTGCCCACATAACAAGCCAGCTTCCCACCCACACAATCGCTCCTGCAGATAATGACATAACAATATCGATAAGGATCGGTTCGCCACTCTTTTCTACCCCTAAATTGTCATTTTCATTCTTTTTCAAGAAATATAGAAAGATTATGAAGAATAAAAGTGAGATAGACCCATCTATTCTTCCAAAATTCCCATATCCTATACTTAACGCAGTGGAATTTTCATCTAAATGAGGAGAATAGTATGTTGTAATACCAATAGCTCCGTAACCCATCAGAATCACTACTATTGCTGTGGATAAGAGCATCCATATCCCGTCGAATTTCACCGCCCTCTTATCTATAACAATTGGTCTGATCAGAGCACATATACCCAGAACAAAGGCTATGTTTGTGATATTCGAGCCGAGAATATTTCCAAGAGCAATGCCTGTTTCACCGAAGAATGCAGAAGTGGTCGAGACAGCAAGCTCAGGAAGAGATGTCGCAAGTGCAACAAGGATCATCCCGATCGTCATCTCCGATATCCCCCTCTTTTTAGATATCAATGAGGCATGATCAGTAACAACATCGGCACTTTTTATCATCAGAGCGAAGCCGGCAATAAGGGCCAGCAGGAAGATCAGGGGTTGTAACATAAGCTTTAAACAGTACCTCTTGAAATAAGACTTTTGTGGTATTAAAAATTCTTGAGGGTGAAGCCGAGATAGAGGACCTCCAGAAGTTTCTGGATAGAATCAGGAAGATCTCGGAAGAACACGGTGCGGTGATACAGGTATTTGATGCAAAAAAGGTTGCAGGTAGAAAGCATATAGAACGAGCAGTTGAGAAGGGGATGCAGTCCATGGACTCTGGAAGGAACATATCAAATGACCCTGCGATGGAGATTCTACTGTATGCATCGGGAGAGAGGCAGATAAGTAGGGCAATTGATATGGGAGTCTCAGAAGGGTATAATGAGGTTGCTATTGCTGTTTTTGGAGGCGAAGAGGAGGCTGTTTTTAAGTTGAGGGGGATGATAAAAGAGAAGGACGTTCTGGATTATCACGAGTCAAAGAGGGAAGAGATCATGAGATTTTTTGGCATAACAAAGGCCGAGATTGAGGCTGTAGGCGAGGAAAGGATACCTGATCTTGTGATTGAGAGGGTTGTGTTAATGAATTTTGTCCGAAGATAGGCATATGGAGATGTGCCATTTCCAGGAGGCTGTATAACCTGACTTTGCCACACAAAAAACCTACCTCTTCAGAATCTGGCCAATTAACCATGGAGCAATGAATGTAGTCAACAATACGAGACTCCAGACCCTTCCCCTAAGTATGTTATAATCAGCAAATAGCCTCTCCCATGAATGGCTCATAATGTAGTGACCGAAGACAAATTCAAATAAAATAGTGAGTATCAGCCAGAAGGTTCCGATCAGAAGCAGGTCGGTGTTTGTGTATTCTATCTTCAGATTACCTATGAATAGATATGTCCCCACCAGGATAACACAGATAAAAATGATGGTGCTTAAAACATGTCCTGCATATTCACCCACCTTGGGTGCAATGAACGATTCCCTAAATCCTCCATTCAGGATGGCCGCAATGACAAATGCAAACCAGACTCCAAGTGCTTGAAAGAGTAACTTTACTTCAATCCTTACCACCCTTCATAATTATTTTTCACAGATCGGCATATAGCAGTCCAGAACTATCTCATTCACATCCATTACACGAGGATTTAAGTGATGTTCAAGTTCCAGGGCAGGGCCATTCTCAAAATCGTAATCTTCCGGATAAGCCAACTTGAATGTTTCACCACTTTTTAACCATTCGTACAGTTTAGACCATGCAGTGCCTATATTATTAACCGATCTGCATGTGGTAACTGCATATATCCCTCCTGGATATCTTTTTACGGTGGCATCCTTGACAGGAAAGTTATCGGGTATGGTGATCCAGAATTCATAGCCTCGCAGCTCACTTTCACCCATTGGAATCGGGTTGTTAAAGCCGAATATCTGATGCTTGGCCGGGTCATCGAACATGCCTTTCGGTTTTGCCCATGCCTCAAGCTTTGTCCATGCCTCTTCTTCAGGAATTTTGCTATCTTTTACATGAAAAGAGACCACCCTGAACGGTGGAAGTCGCACGATCTTAATGATCTCATCCATTCTTCTTCCTCCATGTGATTTCAATCACTTACTCCTTCTTAACTGCTAAAGCCTTCTCTATAACCTCTCTTCCCTTCTCAAGCGCCTCATCGATCTTATCCACGTTGGGCCCGCCTCCCTGGGCAAGATCGGGTTTTCCACCGCCTCCTCCGCCGAGAACTTTTGAACCTTCTCTTACGATGGTAGCTGCATCTATACCTTTATCGATTGCACTCTTTGGAACGGAAGCGATCAATATGGCGCTCCCACCACTGATACTTGCATTAATTCCAATGATGCCTTCCTCGGCCAGGCAAATGACTGATTTTCTGAGTTCATCCGCATCCGCATCAGGAATCTGCCTTACAATCACAGGAATTCCACCGATATCAAGGGCATCACTCCTCAGAGATTCGGCACGGAGTTCCGATAGAGTCTCTTTAAGCTTTGCGTTCTCTTTTTTAAGCTCCTTCCACTCAGAAAAGAAACGATTTGCAGTCTCTGGCAGGATTTCAGGCTGGACTTTCAAGATATCAGCGGCATCGTTCAGCAATTTGTCCTTCTCCTGCACCCTTCTGACAGCGGCTTCTCCAGCAGAGAACTCTATTCTCTCGACACCATCCTGAACACGCTCGGTCTTAAGTATCTTTATCATACCGGCCTCACCGGTAGTTGCAAGATGTGTCCCTGCACAGGCCTGTATATTATTCTCGATCTTTATTATCCGTATCTTATCACCGGCGGGAATTCCACCTTGGTATAGGACAAAACCATATTCAACTTCGGCCTCATTCCGATCCAGTACAGAGACCTCCACAACTATATCACTCATCACAATCTGGTTCGCTATCATCTCAATAGCATTGAGCTCATCGGGAGTTATTCGTTTGAAGTGGGATAGATCGAGTCTTGATCTGTCAAATCCTTTCTGCGCTCCAGCCTGCCATATATGCTCGCCGAGAGCTCTTTTAGCGGCTTCATGGATGATATGTGTCGATGTGTGGTGTCGGGAGAGTGCCATCCTCCTTTCGAAGTTTATTCTTCCCTCCACAAGCTCTCCTCTCGGTATCAACTTATCTGCCTTATGAAGTATCACTCCGTCAACGTCTTTGACCTTGCTTATGTGGGCAACTTCCTCCTGTGTGGAGATGACACCTTCATCCTCTGGCTGACCTCCACCCTCCGGATAGAAGAGAGTCTGATCCAGCACGATATAATCATCAAAAGTGTCCAGAACAACCGCCTCGAATCGGCTAAGCTTCTGATCCTCGTAATAAAGTTTTCTCGTCTTGGGAAGGCCGCTTACCTCCTTACCATATGAGTCAATCTTCTTTTCCACCCTCTCTTTGCTGTGCGATTGCGCAACCAGTGAGTAGAAGTTGTCTGGTATCTGCACATCCACACCGATCTTGCTTGCCACTTCTCCGGTGACTTCCGGTGGTATGCCATGTGTGTCGTACAGTCCGATAATCTCATCGAGAGGGATACTCTCATTCTTCTCTTTATACTCTTTTGAAGTCCTTTCGACTACCCTCATTCCACGGCTTATAGTCTGTGAATACCTCGTCTCTTCCAGATCCACTATCTCAACTATTGTATCGATCTTCTCCTTGAACTTCGGATAAGCACCCATGTTTTCAATCTGTAAAGAGACTATCTCGGAGACGGGCACCGTCATATTCAGACTCTTCATCATCCTCAGTGTTCGTCTCAGCACCAATCGAGCGAGATAGCCGGCTTTGACATTCGAAGGAATTATCCCGTCCCCGAACATAAAAGCCAGGCACCTTGTATGGTCTGTTATAGCATAAACTGTCTCCACCGGCTCGATGATGGACCGGAGCCGCTCTACAGATATACCGATACGCTCAGCAACCTTCTCTCTGAGCTCCATCAAATTGCCACGTACATCTATCAATCCCGACAATCTTGCATTCTGAGACAGGATGTTCGCATACACAGGATCTTCCAGTGAGTGCTCAATACCTGCCATGGTCATCAGCTCATTAACCACTTCAGGGAATATCGCATCATATACTGTTGGAGAGCCTTTTGATGCCCATACAAACCTCTCAAGACCATAACCTGTGTCAACTATATACCTGTCCATCTTGGTATATGGCTCCCCTTTGACAATTATACTTCCATCGGGAGAGTACTGCATATTCATAAAGACGAGGGTTGCAACCTCAAGCCCGCCAATGAGGACCTCAACACATGGGCCAGCATTACCTCCACCCGACCAGATGACCTCTTTGTATGTTACTTTATTGAGATCGGCTTCAAGTCCGCTAAGAAGCCCCTCGCAGTATTCTAAGGTCTTTTCCTTCCAATATATCTCATCGTCATAGGTATTGAAGGCATGATGGGCCATCATCTCAAATGTCGTGAGATGTCTTCCACTCTTTCCCACTGAATCGAGGTCTTCTAATCTGATACAGGGCTGAGAGATCGTCAACGGATTTGCAGGTGGGGGGACCTTTCCGGATGTTACCCAGGGTTGAAAATCTGCAATCGAGGCGATTGTCAGGTATATGTCATCCCTCCATCTTGCAATTACGGGATATCTATCTACCCGCTGATGATTATGTCTCTCAAAGAACGAAAGGAAGAACTCCCTCATCGAATCGAGATTATGCTCTTTGAAGACAGGATTTCCGATGAAGAAGTAAGGATCGCATGGGGCATCCCCACAGGTAATTCTATTTGGGTCCCTCGACCAGTAAAAAGAGCCACATACAGTACATTTCTTTCTAACAAAACCATTTTCAGCAAAATAATCGAGCTGGTATTCCTCCTCCATCATTGTAATCCCGTTCACCCCGATTATTAAAAACCTTTCCCTTATCTTTTTATTTCATCTGCCACGATCCCTGCTACACTTATATTACTAATAATGTTTTCCATAGTATCAGTAGCAAAAACCTCGCAGACACCGGCTTTGAGCAGCCTTGACACAGCCTCCCCCACAAAGACTGGATGTACGCAGATTACATAAATCTTTCCGCTTTCTTCTCTTTCAAGCTGTTTTGTTGCTTCTGCAATGGTCCCACCGGTCGATATTATGTCGTCAACTATCACTATATCTCTGGAGGCGATATCCAGTTCCTTCGGCTTTATCTCTACCTTGTCTGGACCAATCCTTTTCTTTTGAAGCACATCATAATCAAAGTCTTCTAAAGCAACTGAGCTAACCAGGTCGATAGCCCCTTCATCCGGAGCGATGATGATCGGGTCGTTCAGACAAAGAGATTTTATATGCGCTCTGATCACGGGTGCGGCATTCAGATTGGAAGCTTCTGTGTTGAAATAGTCCAAAACTCTCTCGTCGTGTATGTTTATTGTATAGGTGTTATCAGCAGATATCGCCCTGGCTATTGCTCTTGAACTTAGAGCCTCACCCGGTTTGAATATTTTATCCTGACGGGCATATCCGAAGTAAGGTATTAAAACATCTATGCGAGAAGCGGCATCGCAGGCGTCTATAAGTTGGAGCAGATAGACAATATCGGTGTTTGTAGGAGTGCTCTGCACAATCAGAACTTCACCTGAGATCTCTCCAAGAATTCGTGTATATACCTCATCATCCGGGAACTGCTTGTATTCCGTTAAGAGTAATTCGCAGCCCATTTCCCCTGCAAGACGTGATGCAAGAACCTGAGATGCTGGACCTGGTACAATCTTCATGCAAACCTCATAATCTTTTCAAAAGGTTAATCAAAATTTCCACCTCTGGCGTGCTAATCTCATCTTCGGAGAGATTTGACCTATAGCAAAGCCCTAAGTCGTGGAAATGAATAATTTTTGAAGGCTATTGATATGCCATATATTTTACTGTTTTGCTAAGCAAAATCTAAACTGTAATACTTTGCATGCAATAATAGACACAACCCGTTATCTACTTGATATAGCTAAAATACGCCTTCAAGTAGTGTCGGAGGCTTTATTCATTCTCAGATATCTCTTTGTACAATAGCAAATTAGTTTGACATAAAGCACGATTTTGAGTGAATCCAATGTGTAAAAATGAGAAATGGGGTTAAAAACTGGTTCGAACAATCAAGGCAGATCTTAAAACTGCCAAAGATTGCATTTAATATTAAAACTATTATTTAACAGCATTTTTTAGCCAGCAAGCTTTTGAAAAAGCTTTGAAAGATTATTTCATAGTTAAAAAGAATGATATGCCACCGAGAACCCATAATCTACCGGAAATTTTAGAGATAGGAGTTCCAGAAGATTTCTTAACAATAGCAAGAGAACTGACGCCTGAGTTCATTATTACAAGATATCCAGATGCAGCGGGTGGCATTCCTACGGAACCGTATGATGAAAGATATGTAAAAGAGATCTTGGAAAAAGCTGAGAGGTTGTTTGGATGACCGGAGAGGAAGATAAACGGCTGAAGGGGGTTGATAGGAAAGATCAATGAAAAATTTGGGACCAAAAAAAATCTGTTGTTAGGTTCAAGAGCAAGAGGAGATAACTTAGAATCAAGCGACTTTGATATGTTGATAGCCTCTGAAAACTTTGAGAACAATTATTTTAGAGAGATTATTATCAGGGTTTATGAGTTGCTTGTTGATCCTCCAAATGTTGAAGTTTGGTGTTATACCTCTTCGGAGTTTGAAGAGGGAAAGGAGGGGCTTTGTATAG
>JAXHTJ010000218.1:0-2583 GCA_034190245.1 Halobacteriota archaeon
GAAGAAAATGAATGATAGAGAAAAAGAGATACTAACAGACACAGACATTATGAAGCAGTTGATCTTATCAAGACTTTTCAGAAAATCGAAACTGTTAGAAGATATTAATTTTGAGGAGGAAAAAAATGAAATGTAGAAGAATAATAACGACCACCAACACCGTTAAAGAAGAATTAGATTTTTTACATCATGTTTCTATCTTTATTACCGCTATTTGTTATGTAGTAGCAGCTGTGGCTGCTTTTAGAGACGGCGATATGTATATGTCAGCGATGTGTATAGGTTTTGCATTGGTACTGCTCAAATAAAAATAAATAGGTGTTATAATGAAAATAAAGGCAACATATACAAAATTAGACAGTGGTGACATAAGAGCAACTTTAACAGTGATAGAAAAAGGGGACTATCCGGATGTGAATATTTTTTATTATGATTTGCAACCTTCTGATAATGGGTATAAATTGACACCATTTGGGTATGGAAATTGTATCGGGGGAGATTTTTTGACTGATAAAGAAGCTGTTAGATGGGTAGAAGAGCAGGTTACGGCTTTGAGTAATGAACTAAACCGATGGCGATGTGCTAAAGCGCCAGATGAACAGGTGTATTCAATTTAGAATAGGAGGAAGAATGAAACATAATGGAATTAAATGGGGGGTCATTGTAATGTCACTAATGACTATATTTGTGACTGGAATGATGGCCGTATCTGCTGTATCAGCAGCAGAAGTACAGATGGCGACTATAGAAGTACCTACTGCGTACGCGGTGCAAGGATCAACTGTGGCTATACCGATTGTGGTACGTGGTATAGATAATATCAGTGGTGCGTATGTGAATGTGTCACATACAGAAAACTTTCAAACAATTGGGGTTTTTTCCGGGGATCTAGATACCACCTCGTACACTAAAACCTTGAATGAAACAACTGGCGTTGGAGTAGTTGACACAATACAACAATCTGAAGGAGAAAACATCACCCTATTCACCATAGTCGGAAAATTAAAGGGTGCTATAGGATCTATTCTTGATATAGGTGATGTAAACATCTTAGGAGATGATTATAAACCCGTTCAGGTTGTAGTTGCAGCAGGTGGTGTATATACAGAAAATCCGGTTATAAAGTTGGGCGAAACTCTGGTAACGGATATAACAGTGACCAACACCGGTTCTGATACGGATACAATACGTTCTGCTGTTCGTATACAAGGGGGGACTATCATGGCTATAGGTAGAAATGATGAATACATCACTGGCGAAACGAAAACAGTTAGGATAAGTGGAGAGATTCCAATAGATCCCGCAAATATCGGCATAAAATCTCTGAGCGTTGAAGTAAAAGATCCGAACGATAATTACAAAATTTTGGATTCTTGGTCTACACAAATAGAAATTGAGGGGGCAGTGGATGGGCAAATAGCAGATGTCGTATTCATTGTAGAGGACACCATTGAATACCAGTCCGATCCGACTATCGCACTTGGCGAGAGTATGGATATGTTGATAAGTGTCACAAATACAGGATCTGTTGATACAGAATACACTGTGAAAATGACCGCTGGGGACGGATCATATCAAACCGTGCAACTGTTTGTTGCAGTGGGACAGACAGAAACGGCAACATTTCGAACAACTATACCCAACATTCCTGAACTGGTTGGTGATATGTCAATGACTGCTACGATTGAAGCAGACGGCGTGACACTAGACACAGTAGAAAACACTATGTCAATCATTATGGCTCGTGTTAGTGCAACAATAGAAAACGTAATATTTACGGTTCTGTCATGATGATACAAGTCGAAGAAATAGATTGTGCGGATGTGATATGTGTAGCCTGCTTCTCTAGAATGAAGATGGCAGGTTCCGCTGTCTTTCTTTCTTCCGTGCCTGAGCAGCGTTGTCAGAACTGCGGTAGTACAGAGTTGCAAATCGTTGCTGGTGACATGAACATAGACCTGACTGATGGGTGGCTCACAACATGACAGAACACACAAGAAAAATAGACATAGAACCACGACCAGCGCCACGTATGACCTATCAAGGAAGATTCAGCGACAAAGCTCAGGAATATCTTGAATGGCAAGGATTGTGTAGGATATTACTTGTGCGTGCATTCAAAGATGCTGAAATAGATCAAGATGCGACTATCAGAGTGTCTGCTGAGTTCATGTTAAAAAAAAAGCGTGGAGTACTTCCGGATCTGGACAATTTGATCAAAGCACTCTTGGACGCTCTTCAGGATCGGAAAGTTGGTAGGGAAAAAATCACAGCTGAGCGAGGGGTAATTCATGACGACAGACAGGTCGCAGAATATGGATATATGAAACGGTCACTCCCCAAGGGTCAAAAATGCAAAACCAACAAGCCCTATATCATAGTTTCGATTGAGGAGATATAACCAAAACCTTTATATACTATTAAAACCTATATATTGTTAGGGTAACAACCCCAGAGGAGTGAAAAAATGTACATGAAATATGAAGTGACGGTAACGTCACGAGATGGAAACGCCATATCAGAAACTACATGCTGTAGTATGGAAGATGTGATCAACGAAATTGAATCTACTGATTGTAATGG
>JAXHTJ010000219.1:0-2525 GCA_034190245.1 Halobacteriota archaeon
AACATATATTTGAGCATCTCTATACGATCTTCTCTCAATCCCTGCAATATTTCCGTCCAATATCCACTCATCTCCTATGACCGCCGATTTTTGGTCGTAAATTGGGAGTTATTGACAAAATCCAAGAAAAAAGGGCACATTAGCCATCTTTTGATGAAATTGATATATGTGTGCTCCTTACTTGCGATTTTCACCTATTTCAATCCGAAAAAGATTTTGATATTCTTTTAATATATACTACCTTCTCCTCCTGATTAGGTAAGCCACCGCCAGAACTCCGGCGATTGTAAATACTGCTTCAAATCCGGGTGTGCCACCCCCTGACTGCACATCATCCGCAACGATGCTTCCGGATCCATTAGTCACCTGAAACACACCATGCACCGTCACCCTGTCACCATCCTGTATGTCGCCCAGAATTCCTTTATAGGATACTGATATCATCCCAGAACCATCATCTAAAGCAAAAGTATACCCTTTACCGTAAACGGCATTAATATCCTTTATCGTCCCTGTTATCATCACCGTGTATTGATCATATTTTGCCGATAGAGCGATCAAATCGGTTATCTTGACAGAACTGACGGTTGCATTTTTTGCAAGCTCTAACGCATTATCAGCCCAATCCATCGCATATTCATAGTTACCTTTGCTCAAGGCATCATCTGCCTCCTCGAGTTTATCTTCTGCCTCTTTTACATCGGCTCCTAGTGATTTTGCCTCATCTATCACCAGTTGAGCTGGTTCGATGTGTTCGGATAAGGCTTCATAAGTATCGTCTGCCATCTTTTTAGCATTCTTCACGAGCTCGGATGCATCTTCGTCTCTTCCCGTGTCATAGGCATCTATTGCGTTGTTTAAGGCCACTTCAATCAGCGACGTGTCAATATCTTTCCGATTCAAAACATCGATATTCGTCGTGACCGAATTTATGAGTTCTGAAATTTCCCCCCTGCTCATGCACTCATGTGTTATGTTCTCCTGAGTTATATTCTCATGACTGGTGGTCTGGTTCTCAGTAATATTCCCTTCAGCTCCAGTTCCTTCCTCCTCTTCAATCTCTTCTTCCTTGAATGTCAGGGTCGGCTCTTTGGAAGCATACTTACGGATAAAGATCCAATCAAATGCATCTTCCTTTCTGTAACTATCAGTGTCCCCTGCTAAGGCTAAATAGAATGGATCGTTCATCGTATTTCTGTATGTTTGGGTGCCCTCTGTATAGCTATCCCAGAACCCAATTTTATCATCAGTATACTCTATCTTGATATTGAACCAATCATCAGTTCTTATCTTCTGTTTTGAGCTGGTGATATCCGCACCCTTGTAATAGAATGACTTATATCCGAGCTTCCCTTCCCAGTCACAAACCGCAAAAACAGTATCTGGATATCTACGATTATCCTCCTTGTAGTCAACAAATCCCACCTCTAAATCACTACCACATTCGACACATGCAAGCTTTACTCTTGCCTCTACCACCACCGGGGTTCTGAACTTCTCATGTGTTGAAAGATAATAGAGATAATCAGTCCAATCATCCCATAGATACAATATGCCGTTCTCCACGGAGATCAAGCTCTCAGCGTTTGTTTCCCATCTGTTTTTATCTAGCTTGGTTCCCTCAAAATCATCAAAAAACTCGAACGTGTCTTCTCCGTCACTGAGGCTATACACCTTCTCATTCCCATAATACATCTTCATCACCGACTCCCCATTTGAGGGTATGTGGGAAACCTTGACCCAGATCCTTGCTACCTCATCTCCAGGATCGTACTCTTCAATCCAGAAGTCAAGCTCATCATCTTTAGCATCATAAAATCTTAAATCTGAGCCATCATCACTTGCTTTTGAGAAGTTAAAATTATCTGAATTCAGCTCGATCAAAACCTGATAATCCCTGAGAGATTCCCCTGAATTCTCTTTTATCGTAATCTCCTCATAGTACTTCCAATCCGAATCATCCGAGTTTTGTAACGCCGAAACAGCACCCATTGCACTCAAAAGTATCAAAAAAACCATCCCAAATATGATTAATTTGCCCCTCATTTTCCCCACCTCTTATCTGTATTTACATACCTATTTGACCCACTATAACATATTGTTTACGCACTGTGCAGTATTGCAGTATCTCCAAGACCAATGAACCAATGAGAACATCCAATCTGTCCCCCCTTCACAAATTCTTATAGCAGCAGGATGAAAAGATCCGGAACTGAGGCCGGCTAACTGCCCGATAAAACCGTATTTGAAAGCAACTCTTTCACATCTGATAGTCTCTACTTCACCTTCTCCGGTAAATTGTGTATCCCAAAATCACCACAACCCCTATAAGTAACATCACAAAGGAATTAAGCTCCGGAACCGGTGCCGTGACACCTGCAGCAATTGTAGAATCTATCCGATCAGAGGCTGCATTATACACACCAACATCCGATCCACTCTGATTGTCAAGTACAATAGACCTCTTGCATAATTAACCCTCTCAACGCCCAAACTCTTATATCCTCTAAAGTTAATAACCGTCG
>JAXHTJ010000220.1:0-2488 GCA_034190245.1 Halobacteriota archaeon
GCTAAAACTTCTGCACGCTTCGTGCAATGATCGCATCCTGGGTAATCTTGTTCATCTCAACAAAATGCGCACTATAGCCAGCGATTCTCACTAATAACTCTGAGTACTTTTCAGGCTCTTTTTGTGCAGCATAGAGGGTCTCATTATCTACCATATTGAACTGTACATGGTTGATTCCTAAGTCATGCCAGGTCTTCATATAGTCACGCCACATCTTGAAGCCCTTCTCTCCTTGTAATTGAGCCGGGGACAGCCTCTGATTGAGGAGTGCTGCCCTTACAGTGCCGACATGATCTAACTTGCCTACAGATTTTAATACTGCTGTTGGTCCTTTTTTATCCATACCGCATCCAGGGGAGCACCCACCATCATATAATGGGTCACCCAATCTTCTGCCGTTGGGCAATGCCCCGATCTTGGGAGCCTGTACGATATGTGTGGCTACACTCTCAGGCAGGGTAGGCCAAGGCTGGCCATTGATATCGCGAACCGACCAGGACATCTTCCCCATATCCTCATAGATCTTCACGTATATCTGATCTACATACTCATCATCATTGCCCCACTTCGGTGCATGTACAAAATCCTGCCTCATATCCTCATAACCCCCCCAGTTTGCACCCAAAGCGTTTCTCAGTTCTTCCATCGTGTACTTCTTATCATCGTATACCAGCTTCTTAACTGCTGCAAGGGAATCCCCAATATCGCCAAAACAGAACAGGGTAAACCATAAGCTGCTCCTTTCTTTTGAAAGGGCACTGTTCTCTCCTTTCTCAATACAACGTTCATAGAGGGCGGATGTCATCGGCTTGGGATAGAGATGGGCCTCTACATAACGGTTACGGTGCTCCATGCTTGTAGCTGTCTTGAAGGCCTCCTTCATCTGATCGTACCATGCATTGTAAAACTCATCAAATGTCTCAAATTGTGTACAGTCTCCTGTCTTTATGCCTATCTGCATCCCTGTTAATGGATCAAATCCGTCAAACATCGTGAGAATAATCGACTTTGCAGCCCCTATGATCGCTGCCTGTGGATACCGAAGTGAAGGCGCTGCCATTTTTGTATCTGGGGCAGGGGCCATACATGCCTGGTGCAGCCAGCGTCTGGCCTCCTTCAGTGGATGACCGAACCAGTTCATGATATTGGGGATGAGCACATCATCATTACGCATGGAAGGATAGCCCAAACCATGGCGGATACACTCAAATACCTTGCGCAATGTCTCCTGTCGTGCATTTGAATGATAACGAAACCCAAATGTCGGATCGCATACCCTGCTTATCAGGGCAGCATCAAGATAACAGTCTGTAAGATCATTGCAAGCATCACTGCCGTCTTCATTAACGCCACCGATTGTCCACACATAAGGACCAGGACTGCCCTGTAAAACTTCTCTGCCTGCACGGGGCCATGACTTTCCAATTGCATAGGCTGCCATCATCCACTCTGCACAGTACTCCACTACCTCATCTCTGGTCATGTTCTTCTCTTCAATGACATCTTTCTTGTAAAAAGGCCAGTGCCAATAATCCTGACGCCATGGCCATGCTGCATTATGCCATTCAAGCCTGTATGCCACCTGTACAAGATGATCAAATTGAATTGCTTCCCAGAGATGCTCCGGCGGCCTGGCAGGAACCTTCTCACAGGTTTCACTGATCCGTAGCAGCTCCTGTCTACGAGTTGGATCTGTCTCAAAGTTCTCAGCAATGATCTTTGCCAACCGGCTGATCCTTCTTGCATGCCTGATCGTTGCCTCAAGGCATATCTTCATCGCCTTCCATGTGTCTATCTTCTCCATATATGAGACCTGTTCCTCAGCAGTAGGGGTATTACGCATCTTCTTCTCTGCGTCTTTCAGATTTTCATCTATTGTATTGATTATCGAATCAAACCCCTGATACATCCAATCCGGCTGCGGAACAACATAGTCGAAGGCTGCCATCTCTCTTCCCGGCTGAATAAAATCAGCCATAAGCTGTATTACTTTCTCCTTGCGGCTGTGGTACTGATGACAAACGTCATGATAGGTCCTTCCCTTCCAAAAATCGACCATCTCTTTTACCTCTTCCAGGTCTTCATCAGAGACTATACCTGTGCGGTCGTTCAGTATGTCTTCATTGATCATGAAAGATGCTGTGGGTATCCATGTGATGAGATGGGGAGCAGAACCCGGATATCCCTGGATTCGAGAATGGTCGGTAATAAATACCGGCATGTTGTCGAGTAAGGCGGCAAGTGCTCTGGCTCGGGTGATAATAAAAGGCTCAGATGGAGGGGATTCCTTGAAAACCTTTGTATGCCAACGGATATTCTCCAAATCTATCTGTACCCCAGGCAGCCAGCTTGAGCCCTTACTCGCCTTTGACCAAACCGCTTTCCTCAGGTAGCTGAGCCGTGGAGACCTCTTCTTCTCCGCCCACCACCAGTACTGGCGGTCATCCAATAACTCTTTTTCATTCTTCTTTATTTCAACCTCTGCCAT
>JAXHTJ010000221.1:0-2485 GCA_034190245.1 Halobacteriota archaeon
GGTGTTAGACTATAATAACCGATGAATATAATATATAGTGGACTGGAAGATTTACCTATTTCATTGGTAATTACTCTGAAGATGGACCTTGGGTTATAGGCCATATGATGACTAAGTTACTATGAGTCTAAGGAAAATTTAAAGTAACTTGAAAACTATTTTATTCGATAAATTGTAGAAATTTTAAGGTAGTTTTTTATGAAAATGCTTGCAATTTGTGGTAGCCCACATAGAGGAAATTGTTATTCAGTACTTAATAAGATAAAAGAGGATAATCCCGATATTGATTTTAAGTTAATAATGCTTGGTGAAGTGGATTTAAAGCAGTGTAAGGGATGCTATTTGTGTGTCCTGCGAGGTGAAGAGTTCTGTCCACTGAAAGATGATCGGGACACGATCATTCAAGAGATATCAGATGCTGATGGAATTATACTCGCGTCTCCTGTAAATGTAAACCATGTTTCTTCGCTTATGAAACAATTTATTGATAGACTGGGTTATCTGGGACACAGACCACGTTTTTATGATAAATATGTAATGGTGATGGCAATAGGTGCGGGGTTTGGGGCAGATAAAGCAAATGAGTATATGAGTGGTATATTTTCCGTGTTTGGTTTCAATGTTGTCTCATCGCTTGAACTCTATATCGCATCAAAGGCAGAAAGAGATAGCACTTACAATCATGAAAAGACTGCCGATGCCTTTAACACATTTATTACCAGTATCAAAGAAGGTCAGGGGAAAAAACCATCACCAAATCTGACGCAGTTAATATATTTTAACATTTTTAAGGCTGTATCCGAGTTAAATAAAGAAGAGGGTAAATCAGATTATGAGTTTTATAAGGATAAAGATGAGTACTACTATGATACAAAGATAAGTTTCTTTAAGAAGATGATCGCTAAACGAATATCAGGAAAAAAGATCGCGAAGATGTCGAAGAATAGATGAAGTTTTTGAAGCTTTCATAGTACTAATTTTTTAACCCTCAAGATATTGGTCTTGCACTCGGCGTCATGGTAAAATGGATTGAAGAAAATTACAAAGCTTGGCATCCCGAAGAGCATGTTGTATTCAAATAAAGAAAAGGAAAGCCAATGGAGAAGGGTTCCAAATGGTATGGCGAAGAAATTATATTGGGAGATCTGAAAAAGGCTAAAGGAACGATTGGCGAAGTCTTTTTAAATAGAAAAATTGTATTAAGATACCATTTTCCCGTATCAATTGTTGCTCCCGGGTTTGAATGGCAGATAGAACCCAAAGGTTCAAATTCTGTTTTTACCGCCGTCTCGTATATTAGAGCTGAAAGAATTATGCGTAGACTGGTGAAATTCTCAGAATATAAAGATATAGGCACTTTAATGGATGTTGGTAAAAAACATGTGAAAGATGAAGGTGAAAATCTTAAAAAGATCTTAGAGGCAAAATAGTATGAAAGATCTGGATATAAGAATCGACCTTGGCGAGGTTCAGACGACTTTATTATTTCCTCTGAAAGCACGGGCAAGAGAGACAGAGAAGATCAACCCAATCATTTATGACACCTATGCAAGGGATATAGTTGCAAGGATCGATTGTGACTTTTCGAAGTTTGAGGCATTGCTTGCGGATGAAAATCATCGGCTGGGAATGGTCATCAGAGCCTACAACTTTGACATCACCATTCTGGAATTTCTTGAGCAAAATAGCAACGCTGTGGTGATGAATATCGGGGCAGGGTTGGACACCACATTTCAGCGCGTTGATAATGGCGAGTTAATGTGGTTTAACATTGAACTGCCGGATGTTGCCGCTTTACGGCAGAGGGTAGTCCCGGATTCAGAACGAGTGATCACAATTGCCAAATCAGTATTTGATTTTACCTGGATTGAGGACGTATCACCGTATATAAAGGATCGCCCCCTTATGTTCATGGCTGCTGGCACCCTCTTCTACTTCACAGAGTCCGAGGTTGAAACCATATTTCGTAAGCTTGCCCATTCTTATCCTTCGGCTCATATCGTCTTCGATTCGGTTCCATGGTTTACGAAATGGGCGCAGAACTGGGGTGTGAAGAAAGGCAAAACATCATCATTCTCACTCTGGAAATGGCACCTGAAAAGAGCATCACGTCTCAGAAAGTGGGTGAGCACGATAAAAGTCATCGAGGAGTATCCGATATTTGCTAAAGTGGAGTTCAGAAACGATTGGGATAAGAAGCTTGTCCGTGGAATGAGAGTAACGAATCTTCTACGTCTGTACAACATGGCACATGTGAAACTCTGACAGTCTCTGACAGTAGTGCGATTTTGAAAAGTGCATATGTGCCCGGAAACCTGCTCTTCAACAGCGTGGCCCCTTGATTCGGCTGCAAGCGCTTGGTTATGTCAGTTTTTCATTTCTCTCCGAGGCCATAAACCTGCCTTGGAGCAAGATACTCTGAAAATCTGTCAACAAGGGCGCGGCGAACAAGATAGCATTAACCCCCTCCACAACCTACCACTCA
>JAXHTJ010000222.1:0-2466 GCA_034190245.1 Halobacteriota archaeon
AGCTGGTTAATACTATTTCTGAAGAATTCGGCAGGTTAACAAACTCCATCTCTTATGCCAGGAGGTGGATTCATAAGTTCCTTGATGATTGGTGTATAAAATTATGCACTTAACTATAAATGCAAATGTAAAAGATGCAGAAAAGAAATTAAAAGAGGCAAAGAAAGCATTGGATAATGGAAATTATGAATATGCTCAAGATTGTGCCGACGAGGCATCAAAATTGGCAAGATTTTCGATTGTTTGGCATGTTGAACTATCAGAGTTGAAGGCGCTACCAACAAAAAATGGTGAATATAAGGTGACAATAACTGGATCAGTTAGCAACATTACTAACGGAGGATATTATCACTTTACGATTGATGATGGTTCTGACACGATTTTGGTTGAATATCTCTACACTTTAGGCGGTGGTTTTATTAGTACAGTACAAGATGGCGATATTGTAACGGTGATAGGTGAATTTAAAGCTTCGGAAGTAAAAATTTATGCAGAGTATGTGCATCCGCCAAGATTTCTCGGTTTTTTTTGCGCCAAGATTTGAAGCTGTATTTGCAATCATTGGATTATTAGCAGTGGCATACCTAATTAGGAGAAGAAGGGAATAAAACAAATCCCCATCCAAGCCGCAGGCTTGGATTAGCCCTACCAAAAGTGGGTACATCTTAGGCTGGAGGTGTCCAGCCCCGTGGATGCTAAATGCACTTTCTTGCGTGGATGTACTGGTTGAGACTTACGAACAAAATCTTTATATTGTAAAGATTTACAGTATTTAACATGGTCGCGACAAAGAGGATACCAGTATCTCCAGAAATTTGGGAAGAACTGAGTAGATTAAAAGAGCCTGGACAAACTTTTGGAGAGCTCCTTAGGAAGATGATTGAAAGGGAGAAGAAGGCAAAGCTTCTCAAAGATATGAAAAGGATTGAAGAGGCAGCAGAATTCGTAGAGATTTAGAATGTACAGCGTTCTTATTAATAGAGATGCTTTGAAATATATAGACGTTCTCACTGAAAAGAGCAAAAGGTTGATTAAACGAAAGCTTGAAACGCTGAAAGACGATCCATATCTTGGAAGAGATGACAAGAAGAAGTTGCAATTTACAGATTATGAACTTTTTCGGATGCATGTAGGTCGAAGTTATACAATATTCTACAGAATCTACGAGGAGGAAAAAACGGTCAAGGTGTTAGACATTATGACTATCTAAGAAGCACATAAGAGATATGGAAGGCTTTAAAATCCAACAAACGACCCCCGTGGATGCCCCACTTAATAACAAGCCCGAAAAAATCATACAAAAGAAGGGTCATAGCTTTTCCCATAGCACTTATCTTTGAATGGGCAGCCTTCACCAGCCCAACAGGCCAGATAACCGGTTTCAAAACGCTCAAAAGAGTCAGAATCAATTTCAGTCCCTTTAAATTTTGGTTTAAAGCATTCGTACCGGTCCCATGCTCTCACAATCTGCCCATTGCAGAAACCGACGCTACCTTTCTCTATACCATCTATCAAACTCTCTTTTGATATCTTTTCCTTCTCTAAAGATGTCTCAATCTTCTCCTCACCAAACTCAATCGTGACACTCTTACCACTTTCGATCTGTCCAGCATTAAGAGAGAATCCCTTTATCTTAATATCTTCCCAACGTATGCAAGAGTAACAGCACACATTATCACCACTTCTTCCAGATTATCTCCCCATCTTTTCTTCTGATCTCCCTTACACGGTGGTATGGTATAGTGACTTCCATCCTATTTTGATAGGAGAAATATCCTTTCCTGATCTCTGTTATGCGTTCTCCGGGAATAATTTTCCTATCTTTAGGAGCACCTCTGTGAAGTATCTCAATCTCATAGTTCTCAAGTTTATCTGTCCATTTTATCTTATTTAGAAGTTCCCTTATCATCCCATCTGCGAACCTATCTTTTTATCAAATATGGACAAAAACTCGTCCAGTGATTCCTTGGGTATAGTCGCACCGGCGGCTATATCGTGACCTCCCCCAAAACCTCCAACGATTTCGGCTGATTCGGAGATCGCGGCACCGAGATTGAGCCCCTTGCGAACCAGATTTTGTGTTCCCCTTGATGATACTTTAAATCCATTTTCCGCATCAACAATTCCAATTATAGGTAGGGCCCTATTGTAGGAGCTGATACTCATTCCGGCTATTATTCCAACAACGGTCTCCCTTATGCGATCTCCGGCATAAAAGTATTGCAAGTAATCTAAGGTCGTGACCCCGATAGATCTAACAAGGTCGAGTCCTTCCACCAGGTTTCTTCTGTGCTCGGAAAGCAGATTACGTGCACGCCTGTATGCATGTTCACGATCTCCCAGGCAGACTGCAAGACCAACATCAGCAAAATCATACCTCGCAGTGGCATTAAGCAGTGTAGCATATTCGGAAGCGTCTCTTACTTCGGTGCCCTCTTCTTCCCTGAGGAGCGTATAAACCTCACC
>JAXHTJ010000223.1:0-2447 GCA_034190245.1 Halobacteriota archaeon
CCACTAAAACAAGGATTGAAGCCGAGCTATATTTTTGACTATGTTTCAAATCCCCAGCTGCGGGATGTGTGCAAGGTAACTCTCCCTGAGTTCTTTCCTGTCGATATGATCGTATCCATCCATCGTCTCACTTCTGCTATCTCCCCGTAATTCCTTGATGTACTCTCTTGGCATCCCAGACCTGCGTAGATGTGTTGTAAACCAGTGCCTGCAACAATGTGGAGTAAATCGCTTCTCTAAGTTGTCTGAGTTTGGATCGTGTAATCCAAGGTTTTCTGCATATCTGCTTATCATATCCTCTATCGCTCTCTTTTTAATTCGTGTGCCATAGTAGTTGATGAATAACGCTACTTCATCTGGTTTTGCAAGATCATCTCTTATACTCCCATATCTCCTCAGGATTCTACCACACTCATCATCAAAAAAGACCGTTAAATTGGATCGCTTGCCATTCGGTTTGAGCTTGATCGACTGCTCCATCCAATTCACATCATTCACATCAATACCAACAAGCTCACCAAGCCGTATGCCTGTCTTCGCAAGCGTTATAACAACCGCCTTATCCTTTGGATCAAGTATCGAGTTCACAAGGTCTCTCATCTGGGTGATCGATATAAGTTGTCGTTTATCTCCATTGTCTTTATTTTTCATCCTGTTCTTAAGGTATCGATTTCTGAACCTTGGAATTGGATTTCGTGGTATCTCTTCTTCAAATTCAAGGAAGTTATAGAATGAGGAGATCGCAGTCATGTATCTATCGATTGTAGTATTCGATACTTCACGCTCTTCATCCAGATAAAGAAGAAATCTTCTGAGATCATCTATGTCCACTTTTCTTGGGTCTTTCTGGATGAAATCAAGAAATGTTTTAATATTGTACCTGTAACCCTCTATACTTCTTTCAGTCCATCCCTGTATCTTACCATCTTCGATAAATCGATCCAAGAAATCTATGCTCAATCGATCCACCTCCAACCTTTTAAAGTGAGCTTGACAAGCCCATAACCCTCAAGGTTCTCAAGTTGATTATATATAGACTTAACCGCATCTGATTCAGATGGATCGATACCGAGCTTTGACAGTAGCTCATCATTCGATAGAACTTTATGACCTCTATCACTTCTCCTGGAAGAGCGTAGTGTCTCCACAAGCTCCTTATTATACCTTCTGACACCCTCGAACTCTTCTTTTAAGAATGGTTCAGCTCTGTACTTCCTGAGTTCTTTGTCTTGTGTTTCATAAAGCTTCTTGTAAACTTCTTTCTCCTTTCTTAACTCGACTATCTCTTCTCTTAACTGATCGATCTGTTTTTGCAAGTCCTTAATCGATGTTGGATCGGCCTCAGAATCTGGTGCGATTGCATCCTCAACAGCTCCGATGACAAAAGCAGATAATTTCATACCCCTGCTTTCAGCATAGGATTTCCATCGTTCTTTCTGCTCAAACGAACGAGGGTATACTGTCACAGCACGCTGTAAGCATGTATCGGTCTTACCTTCATTTGGTCTTGGCAACTAAAACACCAAAGTAAAATAGGCTTATTACTATAAATACTTTATGTATAAATTATGTACGCAATTTCAAACAGGGGTGGAGTGTCCGGGGCTTTCTATCGAATTGATCAATTGTTTTAGTAAACATATTTAACGAAAGAGAGGAGATACTAAATCAGTGGTTGAAAATGACAGAGGCTAAAAAAGTTCATCTCCCTGTACTTGTGGAAAAAGACGAGGATGGTTTTTTTGTGGTCGAATGTCCACTTCTTCAGGGATGCTATACACAGGGTAAAACACTCGACGAGGCATTAAAAAACATACACGAAGTGATCGAAATGTGTCTTGAGGAACAGAAGGAAGAGATTGTAGAACAGCTTGGCACAATCCAAGAGTTCAGTTATCACGTCGTTTCGGTAGATGTATGAGCAAATTGCCCGTAATTTCTGGAGAAAAAGCAGTTAAATGTTTTGAAAAGCTTGGTTATGTAGTCGTGAGACAAAAGGGTAGCCATGTCCGTATGAGACATAAATCTGACAAAAAGAAAAAGCCTTTGACTATACCTAAACATAAAGTCCTGGGTAAAGGATTATTAAGAAAAATAATAAAGGACGCTGAAATAAGCGTTGAGGAATTCTGTGAGTTTTTGTGATTATCCCATCCTACGGCCCACTTGGATGCCCTTGAATTTCATTCAGGGGTGGATTGGCTGGGGCTTGATACATGTTAAAATAAGATACGATGTCATATGATTGATATAATAATATCTGCAATTATAATTGTGTTTAACCCCCCCACCCACCACACCAAAATCCACCCATCATCTTGCCCCATTTAACACATACCCACTAAATTAATCCCCCCATCTAAAAGTAAATTCTAAAACATATTAAATTTGATATATACCAAATTCAAAATCGTAAAAATCAAATAGGAGGAATTATAAACTTCCTT
>JAXHTJ010000224.1:0-2439 GCA_034190245.1 Halobacteriota archaeon
TAGGTTAAGGTGGTGGAGGATAAATAAAAATGGATGAAAAAATAAAACATTTTGTAGAGGAGATCAAATCATATCTAATCGGGATTTACAAAGAGAGGATTAAACAGGTTATATTATATGGCTCTTACGCGAGAGGTGATGCGACCGAAGATTCAGATATAGATCTGCTGGTTGTGGTTGAAGATGGGCTTGATCCTTTAGAGGTTGAAGAGAGCTTGAGCGATCTTTTGTTTGAGATTCTCCTTGGAAAAGGAGAGCTGGTATCAGTTATGGCTATTCCAGAAGGCACTTTCAGGTCTTACAATTCTCCTCTTTTCTTGAATGTGAAAGAGGAGGGGATATCGGTATGAAGGAGATAGAAGACCTAATAAAGAAAGCAGAGAGGTTTTTGAGAACTGCTGAGCTCATCTTGGATGATGGCGATTACGACTCATGTGTCTCAAGATGTTATTATGCGATGTTCTTCATGGCTGAAGCAATACTTATAGTCCATATATTCCAAATTTGGTTACAATCGGAGATACCACGACTGAGGTTTGGGGTGCAAGGGCGATAAAGACATTTCGCGTCGTATTATACAGGACGAAGAGGAGCAGAAAAATTTCACACATATACCAGGGCAGACCGCAATGGTAAGTCTTCTGGGAAAGGGCGAGTGCATGTTTGCCATATCATCCTCACCAACCAAGAAAGGATATCTTAGGTTCAGTGTAATGAGGGCAGGAAAGGTTATTTGACGAGGAAATGGAAGAAATAGTAGAGAGGTTCAGCCATATCAAGGAGCTGAGAAAACCTGTGATCTATATAAAAAACGGATTGGGCAACTGGTATACCTGTTTACTCTATCCTGGAATGGAGTCCACTAACAATCCGGGTGAGCAAGCCATGAGAGAGCATGTAATCATGAGAAAGATCATGGGAACATTCCGAAGTAAGAAAGGAGCAGAGAACTACCAGTATATTGCATCGATGTTCGCTACATAAAGGCTGCAAGGAAAGGACATACACCAAGAACCGGAAGATCTGCTATGAAGGGAGCTTGCATGGGAGAGTGGAGCTAAACAAATACAATTGCACAAATGTGTTTTTCAAATTGTCTTTTTTACATAAGTGGCACTTTGGTGTATATAAATCAAAACATTTATCAGAAATTCGATCTCAGTGAGATTATATAAAAAGGTGAGATGAATGTCAAAGGGAAAAGTCGTAATTATCGGTGGAGGTGCTGCTGGAATGCCAGTGGGATCAAGCATTAGAGCAAGGGATAAGGACCGTGAGATATGCATAATTTCAAGTGATATACACTGTTCATACTCTCCATGTGCGATTCCCTTCGTGCTTGAAGGCGTGATAAAGAGCTTCGATGATATGGTGATGCATACACCTGAGTACTATAAAGAAGAGCGAAATATAGATGTCAGACTCAACACCAAAGTCACATCCATTGACACAGATAATAAAAAAGTGTTAATAAGCAGTGAGGAGATCCAGTATGAAGATCTTGTCATCGCAACTGGTGGTGTCTGTTTCACTCCGCCGATTGAGGGTAAAGATCTGAAAGGTGTTTACAGAATAATGCATATTGGTGATGGCATGATCGTTAAAGAGGCGATGGATGCAGGTGCAAAGGAGGTAGTCGTTATCGGAGCAGGGGCTATTGGTATGGAATCTACCATTGCCTTTGCAGAGGCGGGACTCAAGACCACACTTGTTGAGGCTTTACCATGTCTACTCCCACTAATTCTTGACAATGATTTGTCAGAGGTTGTGACCAAAAAACTTGTTGACATGGGTGTTAATGTCATAACGGGTAAATCCGCAACCTCGATAAACGGCGCCGACAAAGTCGAGTCGGTAACTGTCGGTGATGAAAATATACCTGCTGATTTTGTCATCATGTGTGTCGGTGTTCGACCGAACTCCAAGCTTGCTGTTGAGTCAGGAATAGAGGTTGGCGGTCGCGGAGGTATCGTCACTGATGCCGCATTACATGTCAAGAAAGGACGAGGATATCTACCTGATGTTTATGCTGTAGGTGACTGCACGGAGGTTGTATGTGGTATCACGCACCGCCCGACAGGATCACCACTCGGTACAACTGCTGTAAGGCAGGCAAAGGTGGCGGCAAGAAATATCTGTGGTGAGAACGCCATATTCCCGCCTGTACTCAGTCCGAACATCTGTTGTGTGGGGGATCTTCATTGCGGACAGGTTGGAGTTACCTCGCATGCTGCCAGAATGGGTGGAATCGAGCCTGTAATCGGGAAGTCACGAGCGCTTACAAGGGCAAGATATTATCCTGATGGGAAAGTGATTCATATTAAGCTATTATTTGGTGGCGAGAAGCTCATTGGTGCACAGATTATATCAAAGGAAGGCGTCAAGGAGCGGATAGATTCGCTATCGTTTGCAATAAAACTCGGAATGACCGTCGATGAG
>JAXHTJ010000225.1:0-2433 GCA_034190245.1 Halobacteriota archaeon
TTGTCATTTGGAATTCGTTAGTCTGTTCCACCAATCGCTCAACAAATGTGAACGAAAATGTTTTTGAATTCGGGGAATTGGATATCTCAACGTATTCATTCAAGACGGTGAATAATATATTAGAGGGGTTTGTTATTCGCCCCTCTATTATAACCCCTGGTTTTCCGCCTTTCACCAAACGCTTACATTTTATAGGCAAATCAAAATCGTGTACATAACATCTGAGAACTCCCTCGTCTGGAAATTCAAAAATCGCAGTGCCTTTCATTCTTCAATCTCCTCCTTTGTTACCAATCCTGATATTCCGAACTGAATCTTAAGTGCCATTGCTTCTGCTACTTTTTTTATCATCGCTGAGGGATATTGTTTCCAAATCGGGGAGTCTTTTTTATACTCTTCATACTCAGCAAATGCGACATAGGGCGCGCGGTCCTTGTAGAAGCATACAGCCCATGCACCTATTATAACCCCACGGTCAGTCCCAAATTTGTGCATGACGGGGGATTTCTGATCGCCTGGCTTGAATTCAAACTCATCCCCTACCTTTACCACTCCAGACATAAGACCTTTGTAATTAGAGTCATTCTGGGCTATTTTCAAGTACCCATCCCGCCCTGTAATTATTTTTGTTCTACCGCTATATGATGTACACCATATCTCGTTCGCAAGTGGATCAAGATGGTAGGTTTCCGCCAGGTACATGAACCTTTCGAATTCTGAATCGGACGCTCCCTTAGCGACTGTATTTTTGACTATTTGTCTTTCTTCATCAGTGTATTTCCTCTTAGTTTTTGTATCGTCTATATATTTTTTCGCTAGGTGCGCTAGTCGCTCCATGTCGTCTGGTTCTCCTGAGGGGTTTGGGTTTTCATCCATCACCGCCTGAATAGGTTCAGACTCTTCTTGCGTATTGGGCGTGGGTGGTGCGTCTTTGGTCGTATTGAATTCACTGATGGGCGTTGGTGAGTCTCTTGCTTCGTAATATGCTTTTGCTATTCCGAGTTCTCTGATCTCATCATAACTCCTCAAAAACTCTAAATTCCCATCTTCGTTTTTTCTTCCGGCCCAGAACTTCCCATTAGGGACATCCTCACTGTAGTTTCGTCCGAGTACCAACCCGACTTCATCGTCAAGATCGATGTAGACTGGATCTTGATACTTCCACTTCGAAGAGGTCTCATCGTTATATGTCTCTTTGAAACCGAGCGATCGTAATATATTGCTCTCGCTCGACGGTATTTGATAGCCATTCATTTATTTTCTCCGTATTTCTATACTACTGAATCCATTACAATCAGTAGATTCAATTTCGTTGATCACATCTTCCATATTACAGCATGTAGTTTCTGAGATGGCGTTTCCATCTCGTGACGTTACCGTCACTTCATATTTCATGTACATTTTTTCACTCCTCTGGGGTTGTTTCCCCAATAATATATAGGTTATTATACTATATAAAGGTTTTGGTTATATCTCCTCAATTGAAACCATGATGTAAGGCTTGTTGGTTTTGCATTTTTGACCCTTGGGGAGGGACCGTTTCATATGTCCATATTCTGCGACCTGTCTGTCGTCATGAATTACCCCTCGCTCAGCTGTGATTTTTTCCCTACCAACTTTCCGATCCTGAAGAGCGTCCAGGAGTGCTTTGATCAAATTGTCCAGATCCGGAAGTACTCCACGCTTTTTTTTTAACATGAACTCGGCAGACACTCTGATAGTCGCATCTTGATCTATTTCAGCATCTCTGAAGGCACGCACGAGTAATACCCTGCACAATCCTTGCCATTCAAGATATTCCTGAGCTTTGTCGCTGAACCGACCTTGATATGTCATTCTAGGCGCTGGTCGTGGTTCTATGTCTATTTTTCTTGTGTGTACTGTCATGTTGTGAGCCATCCATCAGTCATGTCTATGTTCATGTCACCAGCAACGATTTGCAACTCTGTACTACCACAGTTCTGACAACGCTGTTCAGGCACAGAAGAAAGAAAGACGGCGGATCCTGCCATCTTCATTTTGGAGAAGCAGGCTACACATATCACATCCGCACAATCTATTTCTTCGAGTTGTATCATCATGACAGAACCGTGAATATTACGTTTTCTATTGTTGCACCAACACGAGTCATAACGATTGACATAGTGTTTTCTACTGTGTCTAGTGTCACGCCGTCTGCTTCTATTGTGGCTGTTAGTGTCATATCACCAACCATTTCGGGAATATTTGGCATAGTTGTTCGAAATGTTGCCGTTTCTGTTTGTCCGACTGCAACTAACAGTTGCACGGTTTGATATGATCCGTCACCAGCTGTCATTTTCACAGTGTATTCTGTATCAACAGATCCTGTATTTGTGACACTTATCAACATATCCATACTCTCGCCAAGTGCGATAGTCGGATCGGACTGGTATTCAATGGTGTCCTCTACAA
>JAXHTJ010000226.1:0-2412 GCA_034190245.1 Halobacteriota archaeon
AAGAGTGGCTAGCTCTATAGCAAACAGAATAGCAAACTTTACTATAACCGTAATAGTATACCTAGTAACCATAATAGTATATATAATAACCGTAGTAACATATATAATAACCGTAGTAACCTGTATAATAACCGTAGATACCTATATAATAACAATAATAATTCTAGCATTAGTAGTAACCGATCTTGCACCACTAACAAGTGTAAGATGAAGCGCAATAATTGTTAATGGAGTATTTAGCTTCATTAACGCATACTTCTGATAGTGGTGTTCCCACAAGTTTTGGTGTAGATTATAGTACTAGTAGTAGTGTAGATAGTATGTAATTAAGGTAACCTTCACTTATACCTTAATTCATAGCATAGCAACCAGTCGGAGAAGCTGGTCCCAGTGGTACCTAATAATAGTAACAACCATTATAATAACAATAATAGTAGCCATCGTAGCTTAGGTTGCCACAACCTAAGGCGGAGAAACCAGCAACTTTCAGTGGTAAACATAGCGACACTGAAAACTTTATCTTTGCAATATAGGCATATGTTCATGCCACCTAACTCAGCGATCGTGATGCTGCTGAGTTTGTCACCCTTTACTTAAGAGGTGACGCTATGACCTGGTGGCGCTCTTATTGCGCCACCAATGGAGGTCTTAGCTAGGTGTTCTAGAACAAAACGTTCTAGAACATCTTAGACGCACTACGTTTTGAATTTAGCGACGTAGATAGAGAATAGACGTTACGTAACCGTCTATTTAATATTAGGCAGACAACATCTGTCCAGGCCTATGTTACGAATTTTCGTAACACACTTGTTGATCTGGGATCCAGCCAGATCACAAGTGAGACGGCTAAACACCTCTTCCTGTATGGGTTAAAACCCCATATCAGGAAGGAAGTGTTTATGCACAGACCGCAGACATTTTAGGACATGCTCCTACTTGCGGAGCGTGCAGATCAGGCTTTTATGGCGGAAAAGTCTGGTCTGCTCCAAACCAATGGATCCTAGGGCGGTCAGGGCAACAACCGGTAGTCACGTGTCAACTACCAAAATGTATCACAATATGGCAATAGTGCCTATAAAGGTCCGGCACCTATGGTGCTGGGCAACCTCCAACAACCATCCGCCTGCCATTACTGTGGCAAAAACGGTCACTATAAACGTGACTGTTATAAATTTAAAAATGACCAAGCTGCGGGGAGAGTGTACCCAGCTGGCAGAGGCGGACGTGGCGGACGCCAACCTGGCAGAGGTGGCCGCCAGAATGGAGGCAGAGGACGATGGAGCAACGTTGGATAGCAGTTCAACGTTGGAGGAGTCAATATGCTGGCTGTAGCTGACTAGGAGGAAGCCATGAGACTGGGGATGGCTGCACTCCAGAACAAGAAGCAACAGCAGGCATAACGTTAGGCCAGTAAGTCTGTTTCATTTACAGACGGCGCTGTTGACAGTGAGGGAAATTTCAGAGTGACAAAAAACTGACATTGGGCAGTTTTTAGTGTTTGAATGGTAGGGTACTTTAGTTGAATGCGTCTGCTTTGCTTGGCCTACGTGGCACACTTGGTTTTTAACAGTGTTCTTTTATGCTTGATAGCGGTGCCAGTAGTAACTTTATCGCTGAATCTTTAGTTCATGAGCTCGATCTAAAGTTTCAAAGTTAACTACCATACCGGGTACGTCTTGCAGATGGCAAGATATTAGAAACTGTTGGATAAGTGTAATTGCGTGTGTAGTTTGGTGGCTACAGCTACCTGGGTCGCTTCCATGTACTAAGAGGTGACGTCCCTCTTATACTTGGTATGGAATTTCTTACCAGCGCCCATCCATCCATTGATTTTAAAAATAAAAAAGTTGTATGTTATGTTGGTACTAAACGCTTTGAATTACCAACATGTGAAATTGGCAATGTTGATGAGCACGTGTAATGTGCTGGTCACAACATGTTTTCTGGACTGAATGTGAACGAAACCAGTGCTGAGCTAGCACCTGGTGACCAAGCTGACGTGGCAGCGTCATTGAAGAGCAGCAGCAGCTAAAAATAGGGCCCTACCATGGCTAAACACTGCCGTGAAAATGTGAAGACACACCAGCGAAGGTGTAATTAGTGTGGTAAGATCTTTGTTGGATCTTAACAATATTGTAATTAATGTTCTGATGATATCATCGATTTATTTGAGCAACATGATCGTTAGGGTGATCATGATGCTTCCTAACATGTTCCGGAATGTGTAAATACAATTCCTGATGTTGAAATTGTTGGTTGGAAATGTTTTTCAACACGTGGCAAAAAAGGCCAGTATGAATTTGTTGGTTTGTTGTAATTTGAGGGAAAATAAAATACAGAGTGTTTGAACTTTACACACCGATCTGCACTCGGTGGCGGCGATGACGCTGATTAAACTTCCGGAAAGTTTAC
>JAXHTJ010000227.1:0-2407 GCA_034190245.1 Halobacteriota archaeon
TATATCTCACGTATTATTGCATTGTGCTTAACTTTGGAATGCTAAAAATGTGTTGAGTGCTCCACCACATCACTCTCACCATCCATTCAACCACTACCTAAAAACAAACCCAATAATCTTCAATACCCCCTCGCCATCTCGATGAAGTTCTCTATTATCTTGAGCCCCTTAGGGGTCAGTATGCTCTCTGGATGAAACTGGAGAGCTTCTATCGGGTACTTCTTATGTCTCAGACCCATAACAAGATTTGACGGATCATCAAGTGATCCTGCTCTCGCACTCACCTCAAGCTCTTCTGGCACTCTTCTTACAACGAGAGAGTGATACCTACCCCCTTCAATCGGATTTGGAATTCCGGCAAGGATAGACTTTCCATCATGTGCAATACTTGAGGTCTTTCCATGCACTGGTATTGTATGAGAGATCTCACCACCAAATGCAATAGCAATTGCTTGATGTCCAAGACAGATTCCCAGTAACGGTATATCCTTAAATCTCCTGATAACATCTATGCAGCATCCGATATCCCTCTTCTTGTTTGGATTTCCTGGCCCGGGTGATATCACTATCGCATCGGGATCAATCTTCTCTACCACTTCAATGCCAACCGTGTTCGGCACTACCACAGTGTTCTCCTCGAATACGGATACATAATCAACGAGATTCCATACGAACGAATCGAAGTTGTTTATAAATAGAACCTTCATCTATCCGCCCCCGCCAGTTCGATTGCTCTTCGCATCGCTGCCATCTTGCGTTCGACCTCATAGTACTCGCTTTCCGGATCTGAATCTGCAACAATTCCCGCTCCTGCCTGAACATAAGCTCTGTTACCTTCTGTCACCACAGTCCGAATAACGATGGCAAAGTCTGCATCGCCATCCCATGAATAGTACCCAACTCCACCTCCGTAGATCCCTCTGCTGTCATTCTCCTGTGCATCTATTATCTCCATAGCCCTGATCTTCGGTGCCCCGGAGAGGGTACCAGCGGGGAATATGGCTCTTGTGGCATCGAACTGATCACACTCGTTTCTCAACTCCCCCGAAACGGTGCTCTCAATATGCTGGACATGTGAATATTTCAAAACAGACATGAAGTCATCAACTTTAACAGTCCCCGGTTTTGAGACCATCCTTACATCATTTCTACCCAGATCGACGAGCATCACATGCTCTGCTCTCTCCTTCTCATCAGCAAGCATTGCTCTTGCAAGCTCTTCTCCCTCTTCATCAGTCTTTCCCCTTGGACAGGTTCCTGCTATCGGATTTGTTATGACTCTCCGGTTATGAACTGTGAGCAGCGTCTCTGGACTTGCTCCGATTATTCCCAGGTCACCAAACTTGAAGAGATACATGTAAGGGCTTGGATTGACCTCCCTTAACCTCCTGTATATATCGAGTGGGGAAAGTCCGATCTCTCCTTCGTATCTCATTGATAGTACAACCTGGAAGATATCACCATCCATTATATGCTTCTTTCCCACAGTGACAATCCTCTCATACTCTTCCTTGCTCATGTTACTCTTCAGCTCATTCAGACCGCCTTTTTTTGCAGTAAGCGGTGATGATGAATTCTCCTTTGAGTTTTCAATCTTTGATACTATCTTCAATGCATCTTTTTCTGCTGCTTCATAAACCTTGCAGGGGTCGTCCTCGGCTGTCACGAATGGAGTCAGAATCACGTGGATAAAATCTGTTTTATGATCAAAGACGATAGTCTTAGTTGTAAGCGCAAATTGCGCATCGGGAATATTCGAGATCTTCCTTTCCGATTCCAGCCTCTCTTTCTCCAACCAACAATCATAGACTAGGTCATAGGCAAGGTAGCCGATTGCACCTCCCAGAAACGTCTGCCTATCAAAGATTGTCCTTCCAAGAAAATTGACGCCGTTTGCAGTTGGAAATGCCGCTCTCAGTGCATCTATGCTATCAAAGCCGTCTAAAATCGAACTGTCTTTACAGACTCCGTCTAAATTTAAGTTTATCCAGTTACCAAGCCTCTTATTTCTTGAATCAAGCCTTATCCTTCGGTCTTTTAGCGTTATGATTACGTCCGGATCGTATCCAACAAAAGAGAATCTGGCGTGATAGCTCCCCTTCTCCACCGATTCGAGCAGGTAGGAGTTTGAACTACAAAGCCCTGTATATACTTGAAGAGGTGTAGTCTTGGCCTTGATCTTCATGCATAGCCGTGCAATCACTGGCTTTTCACATGTCTTAATCTTATCAACAAACTCTTCCTTATCCATCTCAAACTGCACTTCATTCACCATCTTAGTGTATATTTATGTACTATGAAGTATAGTATATCTCATTATATTTAAAACTTGTGAATTATAACCCAGTACCGTACAAAAATAGGTTCTCCAACTCTAACACTGTTTATAACTTTTTTTAGATCAGAA
>JAXHTJ010000023.1:0-23466 GCA_034190245.1 Halobacteriota archaeon
CTTGATCCTGATATCACCTGCAAACAGCTTATCACCGGCACCAGCTCCGAACTGATAATCAGCGGTTGCAATTAGCATATCCTCTCTTAATTCCGATCGTCCCTCATTTTTTTCAAATGCTTTTTTTACTGTGGACCTGAGGTTTTCAAGGGAGCTGTTGCCTGCGACAGCTCCAGTTGAAGTGTACTCAATATCCATCTTCAGCTCACCTGTAACCTCTTCACAGATCATGCGAGATGCCCCATCAAGATGTGCAATAATCATATCATAAGAGTTCTTCTCAAGATAACTTCTCAGGCAGCCTGCAACCCATGAACGCTCCTCCCTGTCCCAGTAACCTGTCACGGGAATGTCGTAGTGTGCGGCCGGATATACAAGCTCCAGCTCCCGGGGAACGACACCCAGAGGTGAAGTTATGATCAACTCATGAACTCTCTTCCTGTAACCTCCCAACGCCGAAATGAACTTATAATGTGAGGGGGAAGAAGAGTACGGCTTCCTTGCCGAACACGGTAAAATTAACAGAACACCGCCTTTTGAACGGTATCTTGTTCTTATGCGTTCTGCAAATCGCTTTACTTCGACTCTACTCAAAGACTCCATGGAGTTTGCGTAAAGTCTGTTCTTTCTTGCTACGGGCGCTCTCTTCTCAAGATAGTCAGGCTCAACGTCAAGAAGCCTCAGTGAAGCGGTCAAAAAAGGGGAAGATCTGCACTGTTTCTCTACATATTCCCTTATAAGTCCCCTTCTGATAAGTTCTTTCACCTTTTTGAGCTCTTCTGTTAGCTTCAATTTATTGTGGCGCGATAAAAGCAAAGAACGCTCTTTCTTCGGCATTTTAACAAGCTCATCAAGGGTTATTTCACAACATACTTCGCAGAGACACGGTAACTCCTCGCTCAATAAAGATATTGGTATCGCTCCCTCGTTTGTCATGTACAGGTCCTGATAGCCGTGGATTTCGGTTGCAACATCATCGACAAGATCGACACCTGCATAGATCAAGATCGCGAGGTTTTCCGGTGATGCTATTGCAGGAGCGTGTAAAGCCACATCCGGAGGAATGCATTCTCTCACCTTCACAATAGAGTCAACAAAAACTCTCGGATTCTTCTTCAACTCCCCCGTTGTTGGAAGGACGCAGAGATCAAATTTACCTACAATATCTTCTCTCAGACTCGCCATGTGAACTACTATACCTGTTGGAATCTCATCCTCTATCTCACTTTGAATGTACTCCTCTATACCACCTGAAGGACTGTATGGAAGTATCACCAATTTCTTTGAGCCTTTCGTTCCCAACACAAAATCGAGGATCTCTTCCTTAGATTTATAATCCCAGATCGGACCCATGCTGATAATCGGACCTTCTTTACCCAAGGATCTGGCATTCAGGATACACGGGGTCCCAATAACCCTGTCGAGCATCAATTTTCCAATTCTTGCTGGCCCGTCTCTTCCTGTTATCTCGAAATAGGCTGTCATAGTGGCTTCTATTGCTTTTGTATATATCCTTTATATAAAACCTCTTGTATGGTTAACCATCTCAACACCTGAAATCTATTATCATAAAAAAAGGATTATATAATAAAAGACTCTTAAAATAGAGTGTGGAAAAGGAGAAGAGACGCAAAATAATCCTGACTGTTTCAGTTTTGGCTGTTTACATATTCATAAGGCTATTAATACTCGTAGTCCTTCTTTCAGGAGGAGGGCCCGACGCACAGTACTATGTTGGTTGGGGTTCTACACACCTTGATGATCTCTTCGCAACAAAGGGTGAACCCCCCCTAAAAGAGATGTTCTTCATCATACCCGTTGCACTTTCTCGTCATTTTTCTCTTGACCCCATCCACGCCGTTAACATGTTTGTCTTCTCGTTTGATATCGGAATTGGGTTTCTCTTATATAAAATTGCACGCAAATATTATGATTATAGAGGGGCGATGCTTATCTTTCTCGCCTTCTCACTGCCCACAACATACACATATTCGCTGCTTGAAGCGCAGGATGAGATCATTGCAACATTCTTCTTTATGCTCATGGCATATGCTTTCCTTAACGAAAAGTGGAAGACTTTAACAGTATCTTTCTTCGCGTTGGTAAATATTCTTGTCTTTCCGATTTTTCTGTTACCATTCATCTACAGGTTATTGAAAGAGGAAAAGTTCTTTTTAATTGTCACTTCCATATTTGTTATCTTCTGTGGTATCTTTTTAGTCCATTCTCCCGATATTATTCTTAGTACGGGAGGTGGGCTATTGGGCCGTGGATTGAGGGAAGGACATCTCGCTTTCATGAGTCCTTATACCATCTTGATGATGAAAGGATGGTATGACCCCGTGAGGATACTCGCCTTCGGATTTTTTGTAGTTGCAACGCTTCTGTGCCTAAACTTCATTCCCAATAAGATCCAGGACAATGATGCAAAATTCCTTTTTTATCTAATCCTCTTTAACCTCTGCTTTGTGATCTTTTTCCCTGTGCCATATCATCATTATCTTGCATGGTGCTTCCCTCTAATGTTTCTTATTGTGCCGTATAAATTCTCAAAAGAACGGTTCTTATTCCTGCTATTTATCTATAACGTACCCTGGATGGCGGGCTTCGGGATAAATGCAATGTACAATGCACAATGGATATTATCCCGCCAATTCCCCCTAACCGCTTTTCTGGAGGATCTATTGCCTTATGTTTTCCCCATCATCGCAATACTCCTCATTGTTGTTTACCTCAACCATTATGCACTGCTAAGATTAAACTATGACTTTTATGGCAACTTTTTAGATGGAGAAGATGGCGAGAAAAGTGGAAAATGATATTTTTACCAGGTTCTGTAAATTGAAATAAAAAGGGTAATTATACATGACAGATATAAATATAAGGATACCATGCCATCAGTCTCAGTAGTGATACCATCTTTGAACGAAGAGAAGACGATAGCCTCCTGCATAGAAAAGGCGCTATCCGTATTCGATGATCTGGGTATTGATGGTGAGGTGATCGTAGCTGACAACTCTACAGATCGAACGCCAAAGATCGCTACATCTCTGGGTGCGAAGGTTGTAACGCCGACTAAGATGGGATATGGCAGTGCTTACCTTAAAGGATTATCTTCTGCTGAAGGTGAATATATCGTTATAGCAGATGCAGACGCCACTTACAACTTCCTTGAAATGCCCAAATTTTTGGAGCCACTGATGAACGGAGATGCTGACTTTGTCATGGGCACTCGATTAAAAGGAGATATAAAAGATGGTGCAATGCCATGGCTACATCTGCACATCGGGAATCCTTTGCTGACAAAGATACTGAACGTACTGTTTAAGATGAATGTTTCAGACACACATTGCGGTATGAGGGCATTCACAAGAGAAGCCCTGGAAAAGATGAACTTACGGTCTACGGGAATGGAGTTTGCATCTGAGATGATCATCGAGGCTGCAAGGACCGGCCTGAGAATTTCGGAAGTCCCCATAACCTACTATCCAAGGCTTGGCTCACCCTCTAAACTTAGTTCCTTCTCCGATGGGTGGAGACATATACGATTTATGATGCTTTACAATCCTGTGCCTTTCTTATTTGTTCCAGGTTTCTTCCTCTTTATATTCGGTCTCTTGCTCACTCTCACACTTCTGATACAGGGTAACGTTGTTGAGACCAACCTCCACTCGCTCATTCTTGGTAGCCTGCTTGCCATAATAGGATTTCAGACGATCATCATGGGTATATATACCAGAGTCTACGCAATAGTGCATGGTCTTGCCAGAGAAGAAGGATTCATTAAACGGTTTCTGGATTACCATTCACTTGAGATGGAGCTTTTTGTTGGAGCCGGGTTATTTTTGATAGGACTGATCACAGGTACAAGGGTTTTGATCACCTGGATATTTTCAGGGTATGGGGCACTATCGGAAGTTGGAAGCGCTGTAATATCGATGGTACTTGCGACGATAGGCATCATGTTGATCTTCTCTGCACTGTTTGTTAGCCTGCTTTTATTGGACAAGGAAGAATGAAAATCGCATTTGTTTATGATGCAGTATATCCATATATAAAAGGTGGAGCCGAAAAGAGGATATATGAAGTATCTAAAAGGCTTGTAAAAAGAGGGCATGAAGTACACCTTTTTGGTGTCAAATGGTGGGATGGAGAAGATGTTATCAAGAGAGATGAAATTTCTCTTCACGGTGTCTGTAAGGTCAAGGGGCTGTACACGGGAGATGGCCGGCGTTCAATAAAGGAAGCGTTGTATTTTGCTTTGAAGGTATTCATCCCCCTATTGAGGGAAGATTTTGATGTAGTTGACGTGAGTGAATTTCCGTATTTTTCTTGTTTCTCTGTGAAAGCCGCTTCTTTATTGAAGAGGGCTCCGATGATTATAACATGGCACGAGGTCTGGGGTGATTACTGGTATGATTATCTGGGAGCTGGAGGTGGTGCCGGGAGGCTTGTGGAGAAGGCGGCTGCAAGGCTACTTACAGACAGGATAATCGCAGTATCTGAGAAGACGAAGGAAGATCTGATATCGATTGGTGTCAGCGAACTCAATATAAATGTTGTTCCTAATGGGATAAATTCAGGTGAGATTGAGGGTGTGCCCGGTTCCGAAGATAATTTAGACGTGATATACGTTGGGAGGTTGATCAAAGATAAGAACACTGATATCCTGATCAGAGCAATTGATCTTGTCAGAAGTGAGATACCAGGCGTCAGATGCGGAGTAATTGGAGACGGGCCGGAGAGGGAGAGACTGGAGGATCTGGTCAGGGAGCTGGGTGTTGAAGAGAATATTAAATTTTTAGGTTTTTTTGAGGATTATGAGGATGTTATCACTCAAATGAAGGCTTCAAAGGTATTTGTTCTGCCATCCACAAGAGAAGGATTCGGAATCGTTGTATTGGAAGCAAATGCGTGCGGTTTACCGGTAGTTACAACAGATGATAAGGGAAATGCTGCTAAATATTTGATCATCAACGGTGAGAACGGATTCAAAGGAGCCCTTACAGAGGAGTTTATCTCGGAAAAGATTGTATTGCTACTGAAGGATGAAAAGTTAAGGGTACACATGCACGAAAAATCGATGGTGTTCTCACAGGAGTATGATTGGGGTGGGATAGTGGATGAGCTAGAAGGGATGTATAAAGAAGTGATATCGTGAAGATCCTACAGACGCCCGTCAGATTCTATCCGTTCATAGGTGGAGTTGAAAATTATGTCTATTATCTTGGTAAAGAGCAGATAGAGCTAGGAAATGAAGTCAAGGTCGTCTGTGCAGGAGAGCCAGTCGGTCTCAAAGACCGGGAGATTGTAGACGGAATTGAAGTCAGGAGATTGAATTACTTTAAAAAGATCGCTAACACAAATGTCACACCGGGACTACCCCTCAGGCTTTTGAGTGAAGATTTCGATATTTTGCATACACATCTACCGACACCATGGTCTGCCGACTGGAGCGCCCTCGTCTCAAAAATAAAAAAGAAGCCACTTGTTCTGACCTACCACAATGATATTGTTGGTGGGGGATTTGCAAGCTACATCGCCAAAACATACAACCACACACTACTGAAATATCTCTTAAAAAGGGCAGACAAGATTATCATAACTCAAAAAAAATATCTGAGTACCTCTTCCTACCTTGGTGGGTATGAAGATAAGGTTAAGGTAATCCCCGTAGGCGTTGATACGGAGCGTTTCAAGCCACTTGGTGTTGAAAAAGAAGAAAAGACACTATTCTTTTTGAGTCTTCTCGATGAATTCCATATGTATAAGGGCCTGGATCATCTAATTAAAGCTTTAAAGGTTGTTAAAAGTGAGATACCAGATGTGAGATTGATAGTTGGTGGCAAAGGGAATTTAATGGCCTATTACAGGGAAATGAGTGAATCACTGGATCTAAAAGATGTCGTCGAATATGCTGGATTCATTCCGGATGAAGAGATGGTCAGATATTACAACAGATGTGATGCTTTTGTGCTACCATCGATCTCATCGGAGCAGGAAGGCTTCGGAATAGTCCTGCTTGAGGCAATGGCATCTGGAAAACCGGTTATTGCAACAGATATTGTTGGAGTGGCAGAAGATGTTAAAAAGAGGGATGCTGGAAGGATAGTGGGTCCAGGAGATGAGAAGGCGTTGGCTGGTGCGATAATTGAGATACTGGAAGACGAGGATCTAATGAAGAGGATGGGAACAGATGGAAGAAGGCTTGTGGAGGAGAAGTATACCTGGAAGCGGGTTGCTGAGATGACACAGAAGGTTTACAACGATGTGACCAGCAGAAGAGAGAGGGAGGTAAATTGAGAAATATAGTCTTGATAACTTTCGATAGCCTCAGGGCAGACCACTGCGGTTTCATGGGTTATAGAAGAGAGACTACGCCAACTATTGATAAGATGGCTAAGAGTGGATTGAACTTTAAAAATGCCATCGTTTCAGGTGTACCAACCCCGGTTTCGATGGTTGGAACATTCACCGGAGATTATTCATATATCGATCCTTCCAGTCTGGAATCAAAGCATTGGAGAAGGGAGATTGCTGCAAGAAAGACTTTGCCTCAGGTTCTTGGAAAGAAGGGTTATTCAACCGGTGCAATTCATGAAAATGAGCGGGCTTCCAGTTATTTTGGCTTTGATAAAGGATTTGAATACTACAACGACTTTCATTATGAAGGGGCAAGGGCAATGGTTCATGACAGGCTGCTCATTCCCTTATTTAAAAGATTTGGATTCTCTCAGATGATGCCGGATATGATAGTTGGAATGGGTACCAGCATACGCTGGGAGAACCTTTATGATTTCATAATCGATTGGGTTAAAAGAGCCAAAGAGCCTTTTTTTCTATGGGTCTTGCTGCTTGACACCCATATTCCATACGTTCCACCGATGAAATTTAGAAGGCACTCCAATTTTTTTAAGATATACTACTACAACTGGAAGATCGGTCAATCAATTAGAACCAAGGCTAAAGCAGATGAAAGATGGCGCAAGATAATCGATCCTTACGATGACGCAATCAGGTATGCCGATGATTTTGTTGACAGGCTCTGGGAAGATATAAAAGGCTCAGACCCGCTCTTTATATTGCATGCGGACCATGGAGACGGTTTCTTTGAGCATGGCTCTTACTTTCATGATATACCATTCTCTTTATATGAAGAGCTGATTCACGTTCCGCTCGTAATTTACAATGGAGATCTTAAGGGGAAGATAGAAGAGCCTGTCTCACTTCTTGGTCTATCACCGACTATCCTGGATCTGATCGGAGAGGAAAATGAGTTTTCCTCTGAAAGCTTTCTAAATGGTGGTAGTGACTATGTGATATCCAAAATTTTTGTCGAAGGGAGAAGAAAGCTCTCTGTCAGGATGAAAGAATGGAAGTTCATAACTGGACAAAAGAAGGAGGATGAGCTCTATTTTCTAAATAATGATCCTTACGAGCAGGAGAATATAATTAACGAACACCCGGACCTTTATAAAGAGATGATAAGGATTGTTGAAGGTCATATTAAACAGGAGATGGAGTTGAGAAGAATTCGTGAAAGGATCTCAAGATTACGAGTGTGAGAAGAGATGAAGATCTGTGTTATCTGCACTTTATATCCGCCACTTGCCTCAGGAGGGGCAGCAAGAGTAGCGCAATTAACAGCAGAGGGACTTGTAGTGAGAGGCCACGAGGTCCTTGTCATAAGTACAGGTCCAAAGAGAAGAGAGGGTATCGAAGAGATTGGCGGTGTAAAGGTCTATAGAATCCGTCCATTGAACATCTACCCAAAATATGAGGCTCAGAATCAACCGGAGATACTAAAACCGATCTGGCACACAATTGACCTATGGAATCCGCATTCATATTTTGCTGTCAAAAATATTCTGGAAAAAGAGTCTCCTGATGTTGTTCATCTCCACAATTTTAAAAGTCTCTCGCTTTCCGTCTTTGGCGCCGTAAAAAGTTTGAATCTGCCGTTGATATTCACAGCACACGATTTCTCGTTGATATGCATAAGAGCGAATCTTTTGAAAGGCTCGGGCAATATCTGCGATAGTCCATCGAGGTTGTGCAAAGTCTATGTGGGTATTCAAAAATTTATCGTAGATAGTAAGCCTGATCTGGTTACTGCACCGTCACAGTTCGCAATTGATAAATTAAAAGCAAATGGACTATTTAAAGATGTTAAAATGCTGAAATTGCCAAACGCAATAGAATTAAAAGATGAAGAGGTGGAAAAAAAATATAAAACGATTGATATCATGTATGCAGGTGAATTGGGCAGACATAAAGGTGTTCAAATTTTGATAAAGGCTTTTAAAGAGCTGGAATCTGAAAATGCAATACTTCATATTCTTGGAAATGGAAGAGACGAAGCTGAATTCAGGGAGATTGCGGGATCTGATGAAAGAATAGTCTTTCATGGTTTCAAAGTCGGAAAAGAGCTTATCGATATCTATAAAAAGGCAAATATTATGGTTGTACCATCGCTTTGCTATGATAATTCTCCGATGGTCATCTGTGAAGCTTTTAGATCGGGAATTCCTGTTGTTGGTAGCAATATCGGTGGAATTCCGGAGTTGATCGAGGATGGATACAACGGGTTTCTCTTTGAAGCAGGAGATGTGAAGGGGTTGAAGGGAATTTTAAAGAATCTGATAAAAGACCCTACAAGATTGGAAGAGCTGAGCAAAAATGCGCAAAGCTCAGTGGAAAAATATGGGATGCAAGATCACTTAAAAAGATTGGAGGAGGCCTACAGAAGGGAATTATATGCGTGATGAAATCAAGTTATATAGCTGGTAAGGAGAAAGAATCATGAAGATCTCAATAATACTGGGAACACGCCCTGAAATAATAAAGATGTCACCCATCATAAGAGAGTGTGAGAGGCAAGGATTGGAGTACTTCATCCTGCATACAGGTCAACATTACTCTTACAATATGGACAAAATATTTTTTGAAGAGCTGGAACTGCCTATAGCAAGATATAATCTGGATGTCGGCTCGGGCTCTCATGCAGAAGAAACAGGAAGGATGCTCATAGGTATCGAAGAAGTTCTAAAAGAAGAGAAGCCAGATGTATTGCTGGTGGAAGGGGACACAAACACAGTTTTGGCAGGTGCACTTGCTGCGTCTAAGCTTCACATTAAAGTGGGCCATGTCGAGGCTGGATTAAGAAGTTATGATAGAAACATGCCTGAAGAGATAAATAGAATTATTGCAGACCATATCTCAGATTTTCTCTTTGCACCAACAGAGAGGGGGAAGGAAAATCTGCTGAAGGAGGGGATTTTTGAGGATAAGATATCCGTTACTGGAAACACAATTGTAGATGCGGTTTTTCAGAATCTGAAAATAGCTGAACGGAAAGTAGACACCTTATCCAAACTTAATTTAAGCCCTGAAGGATATTTTCTCGTTACAGCACACAGACAGGAGAATGTAGACGTCAAAAAGAGGCTTATAAGCATATTGGCAGGATTAGAACTTGTGCACAGGGAATTTGGTCTACAAATCATCTACCCAATCCATCCAAGAACGGTTAAAAAGATAAAGGAGTTTAAACTGGAGGTTCCGGATGGGATTGAATTAATAGAACCGCTTGGGTTCTTAGAGTTTTTACAGGTGGAGGCAAATGCAAAGTTGGTCATGACGGATTCTGGCGGTGTGCAGGAGGAGACATGCATATTGAAGGTCCCCTGTGTGACTTTGAGGGATAATACGGAAAGGCCGGAGACTCTGGATGTTGGAAGTAATATCTTATCTGGCGTGGATCAAGAGATGATTTTTAACGGAGTTAAAACTATGTTGAGCAGGAAGAGTAATTGGGAAAATCCATTCGGTGACGGGGAGTCGGGGAAGAAGATCATCAGGATATTGGGTGAATAAGAATATGAAGATATGTGTTCTTGGTTTGGGATATATCGGTTTGCCAACGGCGGCATTATTCGCAACACACGGGCACAAGGTGATTGGCGTAGACATAAACAAAAACGTCGTAGAAACAATCAACATGGGGACATCACCTTTCAATGAAACTGATCTTTTAAGGCTAATAGAAGATGCGATAAAGACCAAAAATCTCATTGCAAAGACAGAAGTTGAAGATGCAGATGTATTCATCATTGCAGTCCCGACGCCGCTTGATACAGAGATGAAGATGGCTGAATTGAAGTACGTGAGATCGGCAGGAGAGATGATTTACCCTCATCTGAAAAAGGGCGGACTTGTCATCATCGAATCTACAATTCCACCGGGAACGAGTAAAAAGTTACTCGTTCCGATACTGGAGGAGTCTGGACTGAAGATAAGTGAAGATTTCTATCTGGCACACTGTCCGGAAAGAGCAATACCCGGGAATACGATATACGAGATGATACATAACGATCGTATTGTCGGGGGTGTGGATAAAAAGTCTACAGAACTGGCAAAATCTTTGTATTCGTCTTTTGTAAAGGGGAATTTTTATTTGACGGATGCGATAACCGCAGAATTTGTAAAACTGATGGAGAACACGTTCAGAGATATAAATATCGCCCTGGCAAACGAGTTCGCTCAAATAGCAGACGAGGGTGAAGTGAACATTTGGGAAGCAATAGAGCTCGCAAATAAACATCCGAGGGTGAACATACTCAAACCTGGTCCCGGTGTTGGAGGGCACTGTATAGCTATAGATCCATGGTTTTTAACCGAGAACTCTACAAGATGCAGGATCGTCTCACTTGCAAGAGAAATCAATGATGGGATGCCAAATCACGTACTGCAAAATATTAAGAGGATGCTAAGTGGAATAGATACTCCCATTGTTACTGTGCTTGGTGTGGCTTATAAAGGAGAAGTGGATGATACAAGGGAAACACCGGCATTGAAGTTTATAAAATTAGCGGAGAATGAAGGTTACGGTGTAAAAGTTCATGACCCCCATGTTAAAGAATTTGAGTATGAACTTTTAGAGTTGGAAGAGGCTGTTAGAGGTAGTGACTGTATTGTTCTTATAACTGATCACCCTGAATTCAAGAAGATAGATCCAAAGAAGATCTCTGGCATTATGAGAAACAAGAATATTCTGGATACCAGGAATATGCTGGACCTCAAAGGGTGGACGGAAGAGGGATTCAGGGTGAAGGTGCTGGGGGGTGGGGTATCTTAACAGGATAATATGTGAACTGAAATGGTGGAGCAGATGCTAATCAAGATCCAATACATTCTCGTTTCTCTCTACCACATGGTTTTTTTAAGCGCCCTATACCAATTATAAATCCACCCAATATAATTCCTAAAGGGTTGGTTATATGTGTAATAAGATCATAAAATTTACTTCTAATCAAAATAACATCAACCAATCCTAATATTCTACTCTGAAAAGGAAAAAGTCTATTAAGTTTTATACTATACATGGGATAAAATCGCTCTATACCTACAATTTCTAAGTTTAGAGAATTAAGGATATCATTCATTTTTTTTCTTGATATAGGATACTGAGAGCCATACAGTTTTAATGCCCAAGGATATTTGCACCTGATATCGTTAAAATGAGGAGAAGCCGGAGCAAGAAAAACAACAATATCTTTTGAATTGCGTACATGTGCTTTTAGAATTTTACTCAAATCATCGTCTTTAAAATGTTCAATTAACCCATTTGAAATGACAATGTCATACTTGTTCTTAGTTTGATATTCTGTAGCATCTGATAGTATATAATCAACTCTATCATCCTTTCCAATGTAATCTTTGCACATTTTTATAGCGTTATCTGATCTGTCCAATAAACTTACATGAACTGCACCAGCATCTAAGGCCAATTTTCCAAAAACTCCTGTTCCACAGCCTAGTTCCAGATACGATTTTCCTTTAAAATCAACATGTTTTTCCAAAGTATTCCAAATCATTTGCAATGTCAAAGTTAATTCGGATTTAGCATTTTTCCACGTATCCTCCCATAAAAAGGAATCGGATAATCCCGGCATATTCTGTTCTGACATTATTGCACACCTCGACTAATGCCGTTTCTGACCTGTTTTAAAATATAGTCCCGCTCTAAATTAGAGAATATCAAATTAGTTTGAGCAGAGATGTAAACAAGCACGAGTAGCAAAACTGCCGTAATCCATAGATTTGGTATCAATATTATCAAACCCATTGCAGTCAATAATAAAATTGTGTTGTGAATCTTTATTTTGTATACTCTAAAGAAAAAATTCTGAACCAAAAAAAGAATGAAAGAAGAGCAGGCTGTTGCAATCGCTGCTCCCATTATTTGGTATAGTGGAATTAACCAAATATTTAAACCTATGTTTACAGCCAAACCAGTAACAACTGCAAAAAAGGAGATATGAGTTTTCTCTATCAAACCCACATAAGAGCCCAGGAGCCAATAAGGAACCATGAAAGCTTGCATTAATAGTAAATATGGCATAATACCGATTACATTTAGATACTGTTCTCCATACAGAAACCCAATCAACGGCTCCTTAATTATTAAAATTATAAAGGCGCCCGACAGGAAGGTCATAATACCAAATTTTGCTAATGCATTTAAGATAAAATTTATTTTCTCTCTTTCTCCCTGTTCCCACAAATAATTCAAATTAACGCTTACCACATTCCCAACCAATTGCACCCCTAAAAATAGGATGGTGGCTAAACCTGTTGCCACTGTATAAATTCCAACATCTGTTGCCCCCACATAACGGTTGATCATCCATCTATCTATATAGTGCAAAGCTGTAAGTGCCAAATTAGCTAAAATCATCCAGAAACCAAAGTTTATAACTTCTTTGTATAATTCCCAATTTGTTTTATCTAATCTGTTTTTCTGGTCTTCTCTTTGGAATACATATCTTCTTATCAACAGACTAAAAGCGACTACAACGAATAAATAAGCTAATAGATTTCCTAATACTAATGATTCGGCCAAAGGCTCTTCTAAGATGAAGAATAACCCAAAACAGAGAAATAATACAGCATAGCTTAGCTCCAATAAAGATCTAACTAAAAAGTTCCTTAATCCCCATAACGTTGACCTGATTAACTGGTATATTATCGTAGGAAATATAGATATGCCAACTATTATGACTAAGGTGCTGTATTCCGCGGAATTAAAGATTAATTGGGACAGTTGCTCAGCATAGATTATGCATATAACAGAAAAGAAAAAACTGCTAATTAACGGAAATCGTTGAACCTTCTTTAGAAAATCAATCAGCACCCCTTTTTGCTCATATTTTGGAATATAACGTGACAAAGAGCTGGTTATTCCAAGAATAATAAACGGAGTAATTAAGGAGATTAACATGAATGCAAGAGAAAATATTCCATATTGTGAAGGCCCTAAAATCCTTGCAAATAAAACACCTCTGACAAATCCTACACTAAATAATAATATTTGGAAGATAAAGACAATTTTTACAGACTGGATAGCTGTTTCTTTGTTAAATAACCGATTCATAGACATTCTGTAACATCTCCCTCGACTTCTCCCAGTTGTATCTAGTTATAACGTCTTTTCTTGCCCGATTTCTGATTTCATCCAAGCTTTCAATCTTTTCAGCAATATAACTTATCTTTTTAAGTAAGTCATCCTTACTATCTTTTCGGAAAATAATACCATTTTTATTATTGGTTACCACTTCTGTTATTCCCCCAACATCACTTCCTAAAAGGATTTTTTCCATTGCCATCGCCTCCAACAATTTCATGGGTATCAAGCACTCTGCAGGTAATGTCGATGGTCTGGGGATAACAAATACATCACAAGCACTATAATATTCCGGCATATCATCGTAATTTACCAGACCAAGATATTCTATCAAATTGCTATTTTCTTTACTCATATCCTTTACATATTCTTGTAACGGACCTCTTCCCAAAATTACTACTTTTATATCTCCTTTGATATCGTCTGGTAACTCTTTAATAGTATCAAGGAAAAAATGAATTCCGTTAATATCATCTAAAAAACCACTGTACATAAAAACTGTCTTATCAACCCATTTTTTCTCTCTTCTCAATTTTTCACCCTTCTGGTGCCAATTAATCGGATCAAATTTACTTTCATCGACACCGTTAGGGGCTATCTTTATTTTGTCTAAATCAATGTCAAATAGATCTGTTATCCTTTGTTTCATCGCATTGGTCTGCGTTATAATCGCATCAGCATTTTTGAATATCTCCTTCTCGTTTAATCTTAAAAAAAGTCGTGTCGATGAATATGCAAGTTCGGGTATATATCGCTTCTTCTTGAGAATAGGGGTATCAGTCGTCAAACCATGGACTTCATAAACAAATGGTATATTCTTTTTTTTTGCATATTTGGTTGATGCTGTCGCAAATTCTATTGGATTGTGCCCATGAACAATATCAAAATCTTCTTCTTTTACAAAATTCATCAATCTGTCTGAGTTAATTTTAATGTATCTGAATGTATTAATGAATGGAATTTTTACCTTAAATTCCCGAACGAGTTTGCAGCGCCGAACTTTTATATTCCCAAAATCTTCTTCTTCGCTTAGCGCACCTACATTATCCGGAATGTTTTCAGATTGTACTTGGGAGATATACAGATAGTGCTGATTTATCTCGTTTGACAATAGGTTGCATAATCTTGTTGTCGTTCCGCCATATATTGGTAAGTAGCAATGCACAAAATGTAAGATCTTCATTTTTATACTGCCTCTTTCATGACTTCTTTCATAATCATATTCATTCATCACCTTTTTCTTGTACCTGATCCATACCTGATTCAATATTGAATAATAATTCATAAATCCGTTATAATTCGTTTTTTAAATGATCTTATCAAGAGATAATCCTTTTATAAATATTGGAATATTCAGCCACGATCTTTACCCAATCTCTTTCATTTTTGACCCAATTTAGAGCATTTTTTGCCAATTCTTCTCTTTTATCCTTATTACTTATCAAATATGCCAATTTGTCTGCCAAATCTTCAATATTTTCAGATTCAAATATCAATCCTGTTTCTTCATCATTTACCAACTCTGTCAGCCCCTCGACATCACTTATAAGTAGGCATCTTCCCATTGCCATGGCTTCTAAAGGTTTCAAAGGTGTCACAACCCGGCAAACATAGTCTTTAGTCCTCGGCACCACAAATATATCAATTATAGAATAATACTGCCTTATCCTCTCATGTGGAATCTTTCCAACAAAAATTACCCTGTCTTCAAGATTCAACCTCTTTACCAACAATTCCAATTTTTTTCTCTCTCCCCCTTCTCCGACTATGACAACTTTTATATTTTTTTGATTTAGTATTTTTACTGCTTTAATTAAAAATTCTATCCCTTCAATTTTTCTAATAGAAGATATATACCCAATAACCACTTCATTTTTAATTTGTAGATCATTTAATATCTCTATATCCTTTTCAATCGGTGAAAACAGAGAAGTATCTACACCATTTGGAACTATAAAGATCTTTTCGTCATCTATCTTCAAGCCTCTATTAATGATATCTTTTTTTAGATTATGCGATATTGCTATGATGGCATCTGCTCTTTTAAAGATAAAATTATCAATAGATCTTGAGATATACGCATTTAGTCTGGAATAATAATCTTTTATCATTCCTCTGTCTTTATTCAAAGCCAAATCTGTTTCTTCCCATAAGCCTCTAACCTCGTAAATGAAAGGCAGACCATATACCTTGCTCAAAAAATATCCGGCTAAACCGACACGCCAAGGACTATGCGAATGAATGATATCAGGTTTAGCTGTTTTTAATATCTCTTTTGATTTATTTATGAAGTGTTGCATCGAATAAATTGTTTTAATTATAGGTAAAGCACTTAAGATAAAATCTCTAATATTTACATGGTAATACGTAATGCCCTCAATAGTATCTTCAGAATTATAAGATAAAAATCTGTCAGGATAGGTTATCGCAACCACATCTTCCCCTGACCTTTGTTCGGTCAGTAAGATATAATGTGATCTAACTGAATATCCTGATAGATATGGGTATGACTGAGCCAGTATATGTAAGATCTTCATTTTAATAACGCCTCTTTCAGAACTCTATTCACTTCCCTTGCAACAGCTTCCCAACTACGATTTTCAACTACATATCTTCTTCCATTCTCACCCATCTCTTCTCTTAATTCCCTGTTTCCAAGTAAAGTTACAATTGCATCTGCAACTTCTTCTGGTCTTTCCGGGTCAACTAAAATCCCGGCATTTATATCCTTTAAAATCCTGAAATCTTTTGAATTCGTTGCAATAACAGGTTTTCCACAGGCCATGTATTCCCAAAGTTTCAATGGTGATCCTGGTATCTCTTTTTTCTTAAAAATAACGCAAACATCAAATGCTTTCACATATTTTGGCACTTCTTCATAGGAGATCCTTTTGATAAAAATGAAATTTTTGGTCAGATTCAGGTTATTGACCATCCGGATGATCTCTCCCTTCAATTTACCATCGCCGACCAGTAAAAATTTTGTATTCTCAACCTTTTTCAAAACTAAAGGGGCACTTCTTACAACATCTTCTACACCATGCCAGACATTGAAGGAGCCCGAAAAACCGACATAATTGTAATCTCCATCTAGACCGCTTTTTACTTCATCTTCGATCGTCGGTATGAATAAATCGGTATTCGCACCATTTTCAATTACAACTATCCTATCATCGGGGATATTGTATCTATCTTTAATTGAATCTCTGATTGCTTGGGTGACAACAACGATCGATTTTGCATGTTTGTAGTTGAGTTTTTCACTCATCTTCGCCATAAGCTTCATCCATTTAGATGCATTTGCTACCTTGATCTCTTCCAGTATCAAGCCATTCACTTCTACAACATAAGGAACTCTAAAGATTTTAGAAACAATTACGGGAGAAAAGGTAAAAGCCGAATATCGACTGTAAATCACATTGGGGGATAGTTTAAGGCAGTAGTAGAATAGAAAGAAAAATAATGATACCTGATGAAACGCAGATTTGAATATTGGTGTCTGGCATGGAACTAATATGATATTTTTTGTGATACCAATGGTTTTTTCTGGTTTGGGTGCAAATAAACGTGTATCGTTTAACTTCGCTAAATTTTTGAATACTTCCAGTATGTGTATCTTTTGCGCATCTTCTCCATCCAACCAGATATCGCATACCATGAATATTCTCATCAGATCACATCATCTCTCGTGTATATTATGCCTTTAACTCTTGAATCGCCCTGTAGCAATCCTTGACGAAGCTTTACAATCTACATACTATATGACTTTAAAAGTAGTTATAAATACCGAGATCGCATCATTCATCTTAATATCTCTAACTATATCATCAACTAAGTGGAGTATAATCCACAAATCGCCTCACAATATCCTTGTTTCTGACTTCGGGGTGAAACAGTATGCCGTAAATTTCCTTCTCCCTTACTTTCACTCCCTGAATGCATCTTTCTGATCTTGCTATAACTTCAAGATCTTCAGAAGGTTCTATAGTGTGATTATGGAGTTCATATGCCTCGAATTTCAAATAAAAGAGTGGATTTTCTTTAATCGTCTCTATCTCCTCCATGCCGATCTCCTGACATCTTTTAAGAGCAGAATTGAAGATAAGGCCTATAACTTGCATCCCCGCGCATATGCCTAAAATCGGACTACCACACTCTTTTATCCACTCAAATTTTTCCATATCCTCTAAATATTTATTATCCTTCAAAGGGGCACCTGAGAGGATGATCCTTCTGTAAGATTTTACCCCTCCTTCGGTTATCTCAGAATAATGCTTTATCTTGTAGTCTTCCCCATCTTTTAGGATCTCAGCTATCGGCATAACAAACTCAAGAAAGCCAAGCGAATTCTTCTTATGATTCATATCAGCAATCAATATCACTTATCCACCGCTCTTGCTTTTTTAATTATCATGACTCCGGAATTCCTTTTTGCCTCTAGCTCGAAATCCAGTACTTCAATCCTCTTTTTGAAGAATGGTGCATCAAGAACTGTAGTCTCGATCTCTCCTCCTTCTCCTGATGGGCTCAATTTATATCTCTCTCGCAGTTCGATCAATTCACTTATAACTTCTTCATCTATCTCTCTTCCAAGCCATCCCTCATCAAGTGGGTAAGCGAAGATTCCAGAGATGATCACCTTAAAATCGTCTTCAATCAATTCCTTCAAGAGCGCCTCTTGATCTTTTAACCACAATGGATTGAAGCACCAGAGACCTAAATCATCACAGATCTTTTGTATTCTCTTTGACTGGTAAACCGATTCTATCGCCCCTGTAACAATCCCCTCTATAGAGAACGATTCCTTCGCTTTTCCTATAGCGTCTTTGAGATCCTTCAGCTCCTCCTCTTTTCTGCCTTCAGTCGTCGTTTGGATGAGTGGAAGATCTATGGCTCTTGCCTGAAGTCCGGTGAGGTCTATGTTGGGCGTGTGAAACATGTAGCTCTCAGTATTCTTTGAAACTATTGAGATCAGGCAAAGAACTTCTTCTGATTCAATAGCTCTAAAAAGAGCGTAGGTCGAATCCTTACCACCGGAAAATAAAGCGCCCAACTTCATAAGCCCTTTTTGCCCCTCTTTACCTATTCTACCCAATCTTGTCCCCGATCCATTTGGACAATTTCTCTTCCATCTCTTGAAGACTCTTGTAACTCAGATATTCAATTTTTAGTGCGTCCAATGATGGTTGCTCATCCTCCTCATCCTCCGACTTAAGCACAATACACGGTTTTCCCAGTGCATGCATCACACCGAGCTCGTATAATACACTGGAATGTGGATCTGAAATATCAGCAAGCCCGTAACTGCATGATTGCACCGATTCGCAGATGTCATTTAGGAGAAGCTCTTCCACTGTAACCGCCTCCATATCGTACCGATCCAGCACCTTTTTGACCGAATCCTTTATATCTTTCGATGGGGTTGCAACATAAATCCGCTTCTCAATCGATCTTTCCTCACCTGCTTCTTTGAATATGCACTGCAGGTCTGGCTGGAATGCGATCGCATCAGCGACTCTCATCCTTTTTTCCTTGTTAGATTGAACTTCGATGAGCAGGGACCTTGCACCTTCTTTGATCCTTTTCTTATTAGGATGCCTATGTAATGCCTTTGCAGCACTTGATCCCACATCTTTATCATCGTCGCTCAAAGCCCTTAAAAGCGAAATTATCGCCCGACAATCTTCAATTTTACCGAGTGCAAATGCAGCAAACTGTCTGACATCTTCGCTCTTGTCTTCTTCCAATGCGTGTATCAGTGGCATCACAACGCGATCATCACCAGTATCTCCAAGTGCCATAGCGGCCCATATTCTGCTGCCAACATCACCATCTTCTAACGCCTTTAAGAGTCTTTCGACATCCCAGCTTTCATCCGGTATCTCATTCATTTATAGCCCTCTACAGGTATAACTTCCCATCTAACAAATTCATAGAATAGCGCCTCTATAGCTTCTTTAACTTTCCTTTTGCAGATAATAGTCATAACCGAAATCTTCCGTTAAAAATAAGAGAAATAACGGCCTGATATGGCTTTGCCGGCACTTTGTCAGAATGGTTTATCTAAAAAAGTCCTCCTTACAATTTCCGCAGACTGTCACACCATCTATCACCTCTAAATTTTCGGATAGCTGACCGCACTTTTCGCAGACACCCTGGGGTATACTCTTGCCTTCCCTGAGCATTGCACGTTCCCTGCTCATCTCAATCAACTCGGCACGAATACGATCCATCTCCGATGAGACCGATACAATGTCAGTTTCTGAAACTACCCCTATCATCTCATCACCTCGCATTACAGGTAGCCTTCGTATCTTCTTACTTGCCATCACTTTCGTCGTATCCAACAGACTGGTATCCTCTGATACTGTAATTATAGGCTCGGTCATCAGATCTTCAGCCTTCATTGAACTGGCTTTAGCATTCTTTGATACAAGCTTACGAACTATATCACGTTCCGAGACTATACCAACTGGTTTATCGTCTTTAACAACTATGACGCAACCTACATCTTTTTCAGTCATCTTTTTTGCCACATCAACAGCATCTGTTTCAGCCTCTGCCGTCACAACATCCCTGGTCATGATCTCCCGTATTGGTATCTCCGTCTCCATGTAGATTCTCACATCCTATCTAATAGATTTTACTCTATATTCTACCATATATACTACAAGTATAAAATACTTTAGTGCATATGAAATTAACATGAACCTTGAATTTACCGAAGAGCAGAAAGAGATTAAGAGAGCGGCATCTGAATTTGCAGCAGGAGAATTCGACAGTGATCTTGCCCTAGAGTTTGATAAGGAAGAGAAGTTTCCTTTTGAGATATGGAAGAAGGCGTGTGGTCTGGGATTTGTTGGTATGCACTTTCCTGAAGAGTACGGTGGTAGCGGTCTTGGCATTCTTGAAAATGCAATAGTCGTAGAGGAGCTATGTAGAAGAGACTCTGGACTTGGAACAGCAATTATACTGTCCGATTTTGCCTCAGATATCATCTTAATGCGGGGCAGCGAAGAGCAGAAAGAGAAGTATCTGACACCCCTCACAAAAGGAAAAGCGATATCATCAGGTGGTTTCACAGAACCGGATCATGGTAGTGATATTACGATAATGTCAACTACTGCTACTGAAGATGGAGATGAGTTCGTGATCAACGGAACAAAAGCATTCATAACGAATGGGGGGATAGCCGATTACACGATTGTGCTCTGCCAGACCGATCCTGATGTGAAACCGACATATAGAGGAGAAAGCACGATCATAGTGGAGAAAGATAGAGATGGTTTTGAGGCGGCTAAGTATGAGAACAAGATGGGGCTCAAGATGGTGCCCACGGCCGAGTTGTCATTCAACGATGTGAGGGTCCCAAAAGAGAATCTAGTGGGCACGGAGAACAAAGGGTTCTATCAAGCTCTCGAATTTTTTGATGAGAGTAGGATAGAGATTTCTGCACAGGCACTGGGTATAGGTCAAGGGGCATTCGATCGAGCTCTTAATTACGCGAGAGAAAGAGAGCAATTTGGTCGTAAGTTATCGGATTTTCAGGTCATAAGACATAAACTATCAGAGATGGCAACGAAACTGGAGGCGGCAAGATTTCTTGTGTACAGGGCCGCTTGGAATTTCGATCAGGGCAGGATCGATCGAAAGATAACTTCGATGGCTAAAGAATATGCATCAAGTGTCGGTATAGAGGTTGTGAATGAGGCGATCCAGATATTTGGTGGGTATGGATATATGACGGAATACGAGGTCGAGCGTTTCTACAGGGACATCAGAATTACCCAGATTTATGAGGGCACAACAGAGATACAGAAAAACACAATTGCAGGGGCATTAGTCAGCGGAGCGTAAGGAGGAAAATATAGAAATACTGAAATAGTTGATAAGGTTAATTAGCTTAGAGGTATTTTGATGCAAATGGAAAAGAAGAACATTGAGCCACTAATGTGCACGGGCTGTGGGGCCTGTGAGCTGGCATGCAGCTTCTATCGTGATGAGGTCTTTTCGACAATAAGATCAAGTGTGATGATGCACAGGGAGGAGAAGAAGAACTACTATGGGATAATGGTCAAAGTGGTGGATGATCTGATTTTAGGAAGACCAGAAGGTATAGAATTCGACAGCGAGAGTACTGCAAGCAATGAGCAAGAAGGAGCTTCAGGCAAACCTATACTCATGAGAGAAGAATGCGACATGTGCGAGGGTAAGGTGTTATGCGCAAAGCTCTGTCCGACAGGGTCTATAATGGAGAAATGAGGTGATCTAATATGGATTATATGTATTCAGGATTGATACTGGTAGTTGATCTCGAATCTGGGGAAACAGAAGAGGTGGATCTGGAAGAAGAGTTCATACAGGAGAATATTGGAGGTGCAGTTGCTAATTTAGCACTTTATGAGGAGTATAAAGATAAAGATCCGATGATCTTCGGTTCTGGATTCTTTACAGGGACTCTGATCTCCGGTTCTGCATTAGGTATCGTTACAGCCAAGAGTCCGGTGACCGGAGAAGTTGCCCATGCACCTCTAGCATGGTTCTTTGGACCGGAGTTGAAGCTCAGCGGATATGATTTTGTGGTCATCTGTGGCAAGTCTGAGAAGCCTGTTTATCTCTGGCTGCATGATGAGATGGCAGATATAAAGGATGGAGCCGATATCTGGGGAAAAGACACATGGGAGACCACTGACTTTCTAAGAAACGAGCTGGGTGACGACCGTGTACAGGTACTTACTATCGGTAAAGCAGGTGAAAACCGTGTGAGACATGCCCAGTTGATCAATAACTACTGGGGTAGTGGGGACAAATTCGGATTTGGTGCCATCTTCGGAGAGAAGAATGTTAAGGCGCTGGCTCTGAGAGGGATGGGTGAACTTGAGCTTGTTGACCCTGAAGCCTTCCTTGAAAAGGATATGGAGTTATTGGGCAAGGTTAAAGAGAGTGCCTCCGGTAAGAAAGTTGATTGGTTGGCAAAAGAAGCCGGAGTCAGTATCGAAGGCCTGGAGCCATTTATTCACAGAAACAATGCATGCTTCAACTGCCCTTATCCGTGCCGGCCGTATGTGAAGTATAATGAAGTCTCAACAGTTATGAGTTCGACCAGGGTGGAAGAGCCAGGTGTGCTCGTTAGCGATCTTTACGGGATGGTCTCTTTCAATAAAAAGCTCGATATGGAGACTTCCCTTCGTGCGATAGAGAAGTGCTGCCGCGTCGGGATCGATCAGGTGATAGCAGGATCGCTCATAAAGAACACTGAACTGGATGATGTTCTACGAGAGATAGACTCGATGGTGCCGGGAGAATCAGACACACCTGGTATAAAACCATGGGATAAGGACTTTGATTACGGAGTATTTGGTAGCTTCTGTCCACCGCTCACAGATGAATGGAAAGAGAAGGTGACTCTGGGATATACGCTTGGAATATGCCCGATACTACTCTTCCTTGTCCCGGAACTGGATAAAGAAGTACTTGTTGAAATGATCAACTTAACGACAGGATGGGATATCTCGGTTGATGATCTCGGCAGTGTGCTTTCGAAGCTGCTGTAAGGGGTTAAAATCCCCTTTTTTATTAACCCTTCCACTTCGAAGATAACAAAAAAATCAGTCGTCTTTATAATAACAGTACCTCGGCAAGTAGACTAAACATTATAAATTAGTGGTGTGATGTGAATGTGGAAATGTCAATTCCCTCTACAAGTTCAGTGACCACGCTTATTAAAATCAAGGCATTGACGTGCTTAAAATCAGGATTTAATGATAGCTATCGCTCATCTGGACAGTTTTCAGCCATCTTTAAATATGATCCATCTCATATGGAATATGAATCTATCAACCGTAAACTTTTGAGAAAAGTTTAATCAAAACTACGACCTATCTACGCTGCGCTTCGATAGGTCATCCTGCCTTGATAAATGGCAGCCACCTTTCTCATCATTCCAGACAATGAACAATGTACAGTTTGCAGTCTCACCTGTTCCACTCTTCATTGTATAT
>JAXHTJ010000228.1:0-2384 GCA_034190245.1 Halobacteriota archaeon
GGTATCAATGCCTGTTGCCGCATGGTTTGAGTATGTGTAGTCCCAGCCATCCACAAGGGTGTCTGTATCAGGATCTCGAATCTCCTTTCTTGTCAGGTTGCCGCTTGGGGCATAGCTGTATGCGCGCCTGAACCTCTCGCCCTGGGTGGCAAGATCATCCTCATATGTACCGTCTGCCGTAATAAGGCGGTTCAGACCGTCATAGCTGTAATCATACCTCGAATGCCTCAATGTTGTGCCCTGTACTGTATATGTTGGATTGTCCTCAACTGATCTTATGCTGTTATTTATATTAAAGGTGTAATCAACATCTTGAAGGTACATGGTCTCGTTATTCTTGAATGCGCTTGAAGCCAGATGCGAAAGCCTGCCCTTGATATCGTATTCATAGCTGGTTGTCACCCCATTGCCGTTTGTTATGCTCTTCATCTGACCAAACTCGTTGTAGTCTATGCTTGACACTAATGTCTTCTCAAGAGGCTCAGTGCCATACTCTGCAACAATCCCGTTCACACCCATGGAGTTGTATGAATAATTAACGCTTATGGAGGTATCATAGCGGGGATCTTCAGGATATTCTATTCGTACGGTGCGGTCTAGGAGATCATAGGTGTATCTGGTCTCGAATGGTTCGCTTAGATCAGGATTTGACACATCCATATACTGACGTATCTCCCTCTTCCTGTGCCCGAGTTTGTCATAGCTGAATTCCTTTCTCTGGGAGCTGTCCTCTAACGCAACAAGCCTGCCCTTGGCATTCTCTGAGCCTGACAGACTGTCGTAGGCATATTCTACTGTGCCTTCATCAGGGAGCAGCTTGTCCGTGATGCGGCCAAGCCTGTCATAGCTCATCGTTGTTGTTCTGGATAATGCATCTGTGACGGAAGTCGCGTCCCCGAATGCGTTGTACTGGTATCCCTTATACCCAAGATCAGGATCGCTCGATGCAAGGAGCTGGCCGAATGCATCGTAAGTGTCAAACTAACTACACTGCCCCAATGAGCGGAGAACATATAAGAATTAAATCATATCTTCAGAAAAGAACTCTTTGATTTTATCCATGCTCAGGCTGTAAGGCAAGAGTTCCCTTAATCCTTTTCCATTCTCGCAATATGGCAGCTTTGTATATAGATACCGCAAATACCAGTACGGCTCAAGGCCATTTGACTTTGCTGTTTCAATCAGACTATAAAAAGCAGCACTAGCATCAGCCCCACGGGGGCTGCCGGAAAACAGCCAGTTCTTCCTTCCAATCACAAAAGGCCGAATAGCATTTTCAACAAGATTGTTGTCAATGGGTATAATAGGATCCTCAAGATACTGAGTAAGTTTCTCCCAGTTATCAAGCGTATATGATATAGCCTCGCTTATCTTATTCTTCGGTGGTAGAGTGCCATGTTTGTTCACCAACATGGAATAAATATCCTCAAGTACTGGGCATGACTTTTCATTCCTTAACTCAGATATCTTCTCTGAATCAAGATTATTTTCACGAGCGTATCTCTCCACATCATATAGTCTCCTGATGAGAGATATGATCTCTGCAAGAAATTCATTACTCCCGCAAGCCTTCTCTGCATCAATAAATTTCCTACGCGCATGTGCCCAGCAGCCTGCGTGTATTATATCCTCACTCATGCCGATTTTAGCATAGCCGCCGTAATCATCTGTCTGAATAATCCCATTATAATCTTTCAATAACTCTTCAACATAAACAGGACTTCGTGTCGCCTGATATCGGTATAAAACAAGAGGCGATGACCTGCCTTCCCCACGAAAAACCCACATGTAAGACTTTGTGCTATTTTTACGGCCAGGTTCCTTCAACACCTGAACACTGGTTTCATCTATACCTATCAATGGATACTCCAGAAGATCATACCACATCAAGTTCATTAAATCCATGCTGCTCTTGTAAACACGCATGAGCCAGTTGCACATAGTCTGCCTTGAGATATCCACTCCAAAACGGTTGAATATTTTCTCAAGCCTGTATAAAGGTGTGCCGTCTATATATTTACCTGCAAGTATATACGCGACTAAACCAGGGGTCGCTGTTCCCTGAGGTATAAGCTGAGGTGGAAGAGGGGCTATCTGAACCGATCCGTTCTTTGATTCAAGCCCTTCACAATGTTTGCACGCATATTTATAGCGTATGTGTTTCTCCACACGAATCTTCGCAGGGATTATATCAAGCTTCTCTGATTCTTCAGAGCCAATGCGAGTCTTCATATGACCGCATTCGCATCTCTTATCCTGCTTTGGTATGTCGTGTTCAATCTCTATTCGTGGAAGTGATTCAGGAAGTTTTCTCTTGCCACCTTTCTTTCTCCTGTGCGATTTTACCTGTACTCTTGGGGTATCTTCATCCTTATGGTTCGCTT
>JAXHTJ010000229.1:0-2348 GCA_034190245.1 Halobacteriota archaeon
GGATGATGACGACAGCCGCTGAGATATTCAACAAAGCGGGTGTCGACTGGGGAATACTCGGTAAGAACGAGAAGTGCTGTGCAGGGCCATCGCTTCGGGTTGGTGATCGAGACCAGTTCAAGGCTTATGCAAAAGAGAACATAGAGATCTTCAAGAACGCAGGTGTCAAGACGATTGTCACTTCATGCGCAGGATGTTACAGCACCTTCAAGAATGAGTACCCCGAGATAGCAGAAATGGACGGCATAGAAGTTATGCATGTAACAGAGTTCATAGCGCAGCTTATAAAGGACAAGAAGATAGAGTTCACAAAAGAAGTCCCGATGAAGGTGACATACCACGATCCATGTCACATCGGAAGATATGTTGGTGTCTTCGAAGAACCAAGAAAGATTCTCAGAGCAGTTCCCGGAGTGGTGCTTGCAGAGATGATACAGAACAAAGCCAACTCATGGTGCTGCGGAGCTGGTGCTGGAATGAGGACAGCACTTCCTGATGTTGCACGTGAAACAGGACTGCATAGGATAGAGCAGGCTGAAAGAACAGGTGCAGAAGTACTGGTTTCAGCATGTCCATTCTGTGCCCAGAACTTGATTGATTCAATAAAAGAAGCAGGATCCGATCTCAAGTTCATGGACATAACGGAGATACTGGCTAAGGCGTTGTAAGAAGAACTGTAAAAAACAAGTTAAGGAGGGGAAGTTATCTGCTTCCCATTTTATATTTAAGTCTTCAAAATTGTTCAGACATAGAAGGTAAAATGCCTGCCACTCGTAACTGTTCCATATATAAATGCTGCACGGATAAGGGCCTCAAGCATTTCGGACTCTGTCCTGATCTTCCTTGTGAGATGTTAACTCGAACTGTGAAGATGTGGGAAAAAATGGTAGAGAGGTCAGACCTTATTCTTTATGCTACTCTCGAAGAGCTGACAGAGGGTCTAAAACATAGAAAATAAATCGGCACCTAGAAATGGGTTGAAGAGCAAGAGGCAAAGATTGGGAGAGGATAAAGCGTTTATTGAGATGAATTCATTGGTAAGAAAGGTGATAAAAATGTCTGAATTGTCTAAAAAAAGATCTTGCAACCGTTTGTGGGCTCTGCTGTGTAAATTGTTTTGGTGCTGGAAAACTTTGTAAAGAACCTTGTTCGGTTGCGAAAGGTAAGATGAGGTGGGGACAATGCCCAATTTACACATGTTGCGCTGAAAGGGGCCTTGAACACTGTGGACTCTGTCCGGATGTTCCAGATTGTAAGCGGATGACGGATATTGAAAACCTTGAGAAGAGGATGAATATTCCCATCGATAACAAGATTAGGATGGAAAATCTAAAGCGTAGAATGGAGATTGGTACCGAAAAGTGGGTTGAAGAGCAAGAGGCAAAGATCTAGAAGTGAGTATAAATAATGGAAGAAGGGAGCAGAAAATCGGTAAAAAAAGTCTTTGAAGAGTGGTCTAAAGGGTCTTTTGGACCTTCTATGGAACGTATCCATCCTTTGTTGCATAGATGGTGGCTTAAAGATCTGAAGTTAACTGAAGATGGCAGAGTTCTTGATATGAGCTGTGGCTTTGGATGGGCTTCACGAATTATTGCATCAATGGTTCCAGATGGAGAAGTCGTTGGAATTGACTTCGCAGAAGGTATGATTAAAAATGCAAGACAGTTGGCATCACAAGATAAATCGCATAATTCCAGAAATTTGAGGTTTGAAGTTGCAGATGCAGAAGATATTCCCTTTTTAGATGATTACTTTGATTGTGCTATATGTATCGACTCGTTTGCGTGGTATCCTAACCCAGAATCAGCTCTCCAAGAGATTAAGCGGGTTCTAAAACCGGGTGGGGTACTTTATCTTGCAGACACACCAGACAGCCTCCTCTTACGACCTTATCTGAAGGTCTGGAAAGTCTTCTCTTCTTCAATAGATGGCTGGAACCCATACTCAGTAGACGAATTTAGAGAGTTTCTCGAAGCCGAATTTATAGATGTTTATCAGAAGAGGGGGCAATTTTCTTCCAGGCTTTTAGGAGTGCTTATGGGGGCGGATGCAATACTTACTGTTGGAAAAAAGGGATCGAATTGAAGAAACAAACATCCAAGGGAGCGATCTACTATGAAGGAGGATAAACCAAGTCTTACCGCGGAGATGAATGCTGTATATTAAGTGGTTGAGTCGATGAAACCAGCCGATGAAAGAGTGTGCTATGATCCTTTTGCTATTAACATACTCTACTTGCTAAGTTTTAAACCCATTCTTCGAAGCTTATCTAAAAGCATCCCCTCATGATAGGGAAGATTGAAGTAGTCCGGAACATCTTTTATCATATCAATGATGCCAAACGTCCT
>JAXHTJ010000230.1:0-2343 GCA_034190245.1 Halobacteriota archaeon
AGATGGTTTTCGGATAGGTTCTTACTGTCGAGATTATGACGTTACCAACCATTCTGACATCAGCATCAATCCCACCCGATATTTTAAGAGATCGAAGAGATTGGAGATAGATTCGGAGATGGTTTAACTGAAGTGATCGGATCCCGATTCTTTCATGAAGATGTTCAGGTCGATGCTCGGAGAAGGTGTCTTCCTACCTCCACCGCAGTTTGAGACCAATTTTATCTCTTTTGCACACACTGATGAGGACATGGAAGTGACACTTGACGTTTATGAGAAGTCTTTGAGGTTGTGATCTACACGAAAATGTTATATAGAAGTGTATGAACAGTATTTATACGAATACGAGCAAATATACATAACTACTTTAAAATAAAAAAGGGGATGGTGATATAATTGATTGAATTTTTGGATTCGTGGTTATGGGCTGGATTTATTGTTGTTGGCCTATTGATGGTTCTTTTAGAGTTGTTCATCGGTGTGGAAACCGGTTTTGATCTTGTGATACTCGGATCTGCCCTGATAATCAGTGGTCTTTTAACAAGTTCCCTTGATTCATGGCTTGCTACTGCTATAGTTGCAAGTGCATTATGCTTGCTATATGTAGCTCTGGGAAGAAGATACGTTAAGGCGAAGATGAAAGTGGGCGATACAAGGACTAACGTGGATGCGATAGTTGGTAAAAGTGGATTTGTCAAAAAGGGTATTGAAAAAAATTCGAGTGGTCTCGTAACAATCGGAAACGAGGATTGGAGGGCAAAATCCGAGGATAATATTAGTATAGATGAGGGTGAAGAGATAACAGTGGTCGATGTGTCAGGGGTCACTCTGATCGTAAAAAGGAGGGTATGAAGGATGGTAGAACTTTCAGAAATAGCAATTGGTATAGGATTGCTTATTACAATAGTTTTTTTGAGAGGTGCAATAACAACGGTGAAGCAGTATGAAAAGGCCATTGTAGAGCGATTTGGTCAGTACAAGGAGACCATGGACCCGGGCTTGAGGTTCATCATGCCTGTTGTTGATAGGGTTGCAGATAGAATAGATATGCGTGAAACGGTCATCGATGTTGCACCCCAGGCTGTCATTACAAAAGATAACGTTGCTGTAGTTGTTGATGCAGTAATCTACTACGTTGCTACAGATCCAAAAGCTGTTAGATATGAGGTCGCAAATTTCAGATTGGCAATAACCAAACTGGCGCAGACGAACCTGAGAAACCTTATAGGTGACATGACTCTCGATGAAACGCTTACCGCAAGGGACGTAATCAACGAAGCACTTCGAGAGACATTAGATACTGCAACCGATAAATGGGGTGTAAAGGTAGTTCGAGTAGAGGTTCAGAAGATCGATCCACCACAAGATATTGCAGACGCAATGAGCAAGCAGATGAAGGCAGAAAGAGAGAAGAGGGCCACCATACTTGAGGCAGAGGCTTACAGAGAAAAACAGATACTTGAGGCTGAAGGAGACAAGCAAAATGCGATACTTAAAGCAGAAGGTGATCGGGAGGCTGAGATTCTTCGGGCAGACGGTGAAGCAAAAGCTATTGAAAAAGTCTCAAAAGCAGCAGAGGAGTTCTTCGTAGGAAATGCCCAGATTTTGAAACAACTCGAAGTGACACAGGCATCTTTGCAGGAGAACACAAAGATAGTGGTATCCGATCAGTCAAAACTGATAAACATACTCGATATGCTAAAAGAGGGGGATAAAAAGAGGATTGTTCCTTTGGGGGATTGATTTACATCCGTTAATTTAGTCCAAAAATTTAATTTGACTGAAGTCTAAATCGGGGCTATTTTGCCCCAACTCGTTAAGTGAATTCCCGGTTTTCCCCAAAAATCACCTGTGAAATCCCCAAAAATGCTATGCTCGGACCATACTCTGAGAGGCCTGAATTCACTTCGTAAAATAAGGTATGTTTGAGGGTTTTTTTAGTTCATGCACTTAAGATAGTGTGATTGTGCTCCCATGCTTGTATGATTTCATTGCAGCCATTGCGACAGAGAGCACATATCTCCCATTCTCTCCTGAAGATGGTGAGTGGTCCCCATTGCTAGCTATGAGTATAAAGTGCTCAAGCTCTCTTCTGAGTGGTTCTCCCTTATCTACTTCGATATTTTCAAAATGGCCCTCTTCACGGTGTATCTCCAGTGACTGCTCTATGTAGTCAAGATAGGCTACACCATTAAGTCCCATAACCGTTAGTGTTCTCACTTTATGTGGTGTAATCCAGTTCGTCTCTATGAGGCCAGAGCAGTCCCCTCCAAAACGCATCATTATCGATGCACGGTCCTCGAATGGGTGAACACCATTTCCGGCTATCGTGAATACATCATC
>JAXHTJ010000231.1:0-2321 GCA_034190245.1 Halobacteriota archaeon
AAATATGCAAAATCGCTTTCCGACAAGCTCATCAGTCATCAAGAACCTCTTGTGGTACGTCAATGACATCCGGTAACTCTTCACTCAAGGTTCTTAGCTCGTTGAGTGTCAGATCACCCCCACCGATATCTATTATCTTATCAAGGGCGTTTTGGAGTTGTTCTTTTGTGAAAGAGGTCTCTACCGGATCTTCCATGACCCCGTGGTGTGTCGCCGGTTCTTCGCCGGTCACATCGATTACCTGAGGAGGTGGTGACACGGAGGAGGGTATACTCCGTGTCACTGCGGGAGAATTCTTCTCGAAAGCGTATGCACCGAAGGGGTCATCGGGGGCTTGTTTCGTCATCCCCCCTATTTGATCTGCGAGGTTTACCCCGAATTTTCCTAAGATGCTATCGATTCTAGAGAGAATCTGGTCGACCATCTGCAAGGTGTCCGTCATAGATGATCCTTGGTTCTGGACCACCTCGACAGCCTTACCTACCATAGTAGAGTTATTTTCCTGTGAAAGAGTATTTTGGTTTAGTTCTATCATTCTATTACCATTCTAGCTCTTCTCCGCACGCAGAACAGTATTTCACCTGACCGTTTAGACTTGCTCCACATTCGCCGCACGTATAAGTATCCTTTGATTTTCCTATTTTATTTTCAGCCATTTTATCACTCTTCTTACCCTTTTCCGGCTTGCCCTCCCCTATAATCTCATTTACGTCCTTATTCTCGCTAACTACAGCAGTTGAGTCACTCTTTTTTGATTCTAGAATCTTGTTAGCCATCGCAAGAGTAACGCGGCAGTTAGGACAAACCCTGGCTTTGTTTTTGCTAGTCCAGGTATGATTGCAGAGGGGGCAAGTATTATCTGCCATATATAATTACATACTTTACATACTTATATACTTTTCGCAGAAAATTTACTAAAATCAGTAAAAAATATAATTTCTATATAGAAAAAGGACGGCCGTATATAGCTCTACTAAGGAGGTCGCTACCGCTTTTGAACGTGTCACCGTAGTACCTCTTGCGATCCATGTTGATGTTACCGGACATGGGGACCATGTCAAAAATGTTAAGGTCTCTTTTTGAAAGTTTGCGGTGTCTCACCGTCTCACCATACTGAATCGGCTTTTTGACTGTGTAGGTGTATGTGTCACGATCGGGATACTTTCTTATGAGTTCAAGAAGATGTTCATAGGTGTCGTACCCACCGCTATCGTTTTTCACCCTTATCCGGCCTTTTTTAACTCCCCTCTGTTTGTACTGATCCCCTACTTGATATACTCCAGATTGAAATACTACCCCTGTGTCACATCCCTCAAATGACCAATCACCGAGCTCGTCCGATTGCGGAAGATCGAGGGGAGATTGGGAAAGGATGCCATCTGTGGCACACATAACGATATCCTGCGGCTTCTGCATCATAGCCTCCCATAACTGAATTTGACATTTTGAAGTAATAATATCGGCGTATATAGGATTGAATAGTATTCCAGCCCTGTATTTACCAGTTTTTCTATCCTTGATTTTTTCATACATCTTACCGTATAGACTGTTCATTATTTTTTTCACGAAGAGATACTCATAACTCTCCTTTGATAGCTCCTTCTTCCACCGATATAACGTCTCTATCACTCTCTCAAAAGGTTTTATAATCCGTGATGGGAAGAACTCCCACCCCCTGTAGACCTTGAATGTGACACAATCCTTATAAGCTTCATATTCTAATTTATTAATCGTGGTACGAAAATTACCGCAAGGCCTTATAGTCTCGGTTTGCGTTCTTTTGAACGCGAGGGGTGGTATTAGATTTTCATCGTCTGGGACCTCTACATCAACTTCATACAACCCGTAATATGCTTCCCGTGATACCTCTCTTGTGTGCCTCCACTCGCCTTCATTGATATCTATGAGATCTCTGATCGCGAAGGGATACGCGCTATTGATATCATAATTGTACAGCTTTTCAAACTTCCCCCTGGCCATACACTCAAACCAACCTCCGTGGTAGCTTCTTATCGCCATATTAATGATTGAAGCCGGTAATTTCGTGATCACGGGCACCTTACATTCTCTTCTTGTGTATTCAACCGCTACAGACGCTTTTGAGGAATATGATGATGGATAAAAGCCCAGCCTCTCAAAAACCGTGTCCTGTACCCTTTCGGCTAGATCTTGTGTTACTCTGCAATCCCTGATACAATATACTAATACCCTCCAAAAATTTTGCTTCCAATACAAAAAGGATGTCCCAAGCTTTTCCGCATCTATATAGTCCCCCAATTTTCTACGCTTGCTATATAGTTTTCCGGCCTTCTCAAGACTCA
>JAXHTJ010000232.1:0-2314 GCA_034190245.1 Halobacteriota archaeon
TTGTATACCAGAGATTCAAGGAGATTTTCACTAGCAATAGATGGAAAGAGCTGGAAGAGAAGGGAGCAAGAGTGCAACGAGTTCTATGGGCAAGTACCGGCACAAAGAACCCTGAGTACTCGGACGTAGTCTATGTTGAAGAGCTTATCTTAAAAGATACGATAAACACGATGCCTCCGGCTACAATGAATGCTTTTCTAGACCACGGCAATGTGAAAGATTCACTTGAATCGGGAGTTGAGGAGGCTGATGCAAATATTAAAAAGTTAGAATCGCTTGGAATAGACCTCGATAATCTCACCGAGAAGCTACAGGTAGAGGGTGTAAATGCGTTTGAACAGTCTTATGATAAGCTTATTGAGACGCTCGAGGAGAAGCGAAAGGCAATATTGCAGGGTCAAAAAGAGAGGATGGAGCTATGCCTGGGTAAGTACCAGAGACCGGTTGATGATCGGTTGAAGGTCTGGAAGGAGATGAGGTTCAATCGCAGACTCTGGGATAAGGATCCGTCACTCTGGTTTGACGAACCTGTACCCGAGATCACGAATAGACTCGGGTGGTTGAACCTTCCTGAGATGATGCATGAACATCTTGATGAGTTGGCCTCTTTTGCTGAAGGGGTGAAAGATGATGGTATTAGCCATGTTGTTCTTCTCGGTATGGGTGGATCCAGCTTAGCTCCTGGGGTCTTCAAGAGTACCTTTGGCAGTAGAGCAAGATATCCCGAACTGATGGTTCTTGATAGTACCCATCCGGATGCTATAATTGAGATTCAAAAAAGAGTTGACCTAAGACGCACTCTCTTTATTGTTGCAAGTAAGTCAGGTACGACGCTTGAACCCACTTCCCTCTTCAAATTCTTCTGGGAGCAGGTTAAAGGATTAATTGAAGACCCCGGAAGCAGATTCATCGCCATCACTGATCCGGGTACGCCCCTTGTTAAAGTTGCAGAGGAGAAGAGATTCAGGCGTCTATTTCTGGCGCCAACCGATCTTGGTGGAAGATTCTCGGCACTTACTGTTTTTGGACTTGTACCGGCCGCACTTATTGGAGTGAATCTTCACAGGCTTCTCGATCGTGCATGGGTTGCAGCCGAAGGTTGTGCATTCTGTGTTGAAGAGGATAAAGTTTCAGGACTCATCTTGGGTGCAGCACTTGGCGAACTTGCCCTGAGAGGGGTGGATAAAGTGACTTTCATCACAACTCCCTCGATTCGTAGCTTTCCCAATTGGCTGGAACAGCTCATCGCCGAGAGTACTGGAAAGGAGGGCAAGGGGATAATACCGGTAGCCTCCGAAGTGCTTCAAGACAAGAAGAGCCATAAGGAAGATCGTTTCTTCGTCTATCTCTTCGTTGAAGGTGAAGAGGATGAAGATGTAAAGGGTACTGTAAAGGCACTTGAAGATGCTGGTCACCCCATTGCAAGAATCGGCCTTGCAGATAGATATGACATTGGTATGGAAATCTTCAGATGGGAGCTGGCAGTGGCTTCGGCTGGTTCTGTTATGGGAATACATCCGTTCAATCAGCCCGATGTAGAGCTGGCAAAAGAGCTTGCAAGAGAGGCGATGAAAGGAGATAATGTGGCCGCAGTTGATGATCTAGAGACAATTTCAATTGAGGAGAATGATAGACTTACAAGCGAGATTGAAGGCCTTCTCAACCAGGCAGGTGATAGAGACTACATAGCCATCCAGGCCTACATTCAGCCGAGTGAGAAGGCAGATGAACTGTTGAGTAGTATCCGCATGAAGCTATTTGAGAGTCTGGGACTTGCGACAACTTCAGGTTATGGCCCTCGCTTTTTACATTCAACAGGGCAGCTACACAAGGGTGGGCCTGACACAGGACTCTTCATCCAGCTCGTAGATGAACCCTCTGAGGGTCTTTCAGTACCGGACTCAGGCTACACTTTCAGGGATATCATAGCAGCCCAATCTTTTGGGGACTTTCATGCCCTCGTAAAAATAGGGAGGAAGGTATTGAGAGTCAATCTGAAGGAAGATGCAATTGACGGACTATCCATCATTTTGGATCTACTCTAAACTACCTTAAAGGAGGTGAAGATTATGGAAATTGGTATAATGGGTCTCGGCCGAATGGGTGGTAATATGGCCAGAAGACTCGTTGGAGGAGGGCATCGAGTTGTTGGGTATGATCGCAGTCCAGAAAAGGTGAAAGGATTTATAAATGGGTACTGTCCTTAAATAGACCGCATAATTAATATAGTATAACATCCATTTCTCTATTGTGATAAAAATGGCTAGACCGAGGAGCAAGATAGATATAACGTGCCAGAACGTGCCAGAATCAA
>JAXHTJ010000233.1:0-2305 GCA_034190245.1 Halobacteriota archaeon
GAGTTTATAGAAAATTATCCTGAGAGTTTTTATGAATATAGCAAAATTGAGAGTAAATAATTATCGATTTTGTCAATAGATGACAGAGCCAAAGATTATTAAAAGCAGCCGATGGTTTTATGAAGAGATGAAATAGAAGCGGAGTTAGAGAATGATAAGAAAAGCAGTGATACCTGCTGCAGGAATGGGCACGAGGTTTCTTCCAGCGACAAAATCAATGCCAAAAGAGATGTTACCGGTCATAGATAAACCCATAATTCAATTTGTTGTTGAAGAGGCAGTCACCTCTGGAATTGATGATATCCTAATCATTACAGGGAGGGGTAAGAGAGCGGTAGAAGATTTTTTTGATACATCGCCAGAGCTTGAAAATCATTTATTTCAGAATAAAAAATATGAGTTATTAAGAGAAGTAAGTGATATCTCTTCCTTGGTTGATATTCACTACGTGAGACAAAAAGAGCCAAAAGGACTTGGTGATGCTATCTTAAAAGCAGAAAAACATGTTGGTGAAGAGCCGTTTGCTGTTTTATTAGGGGATGACATAATCAGAGGCGCTGAGCCATGTATAAAACAATTGATGAGTATCTATCAGAAGTTTGAGAGTCCTGTGATAGCAGTGGAAGAGGTTAAAGATGTAAGCAAATATGGGATAATAAAAAGTGATGAAATTGAAAAATCCATCTGCCTGATTAAAGAGATAATTGAAAAGCCAAGTGAGAAGGACGCACCCTCAAACATAGGGGCTATCGGGAGATACATTCTTACGCCTGAGATATTCGATCAAATCAAGAAAACAAGTTCAGGAAAAGGAAATGAAATACAACTTACTGACGCCATCAGAATGTTAATTACTATAGGAAAAAGAGATGTTTATGCATACAGCTTTGAAGGGAAGAGATATGATGCCGGGGACAAGCTTGAGTATATTCAAGCAATAGTAGATTTTGCTTTGGAAAGAGAAGATCTAAGAGATGAAGTTGGGAGATATTTGCAAGAACTAACAAAGAAGTGGTAAATGATGATAATATCAATCCACCAACCTAACTACCTCCCATACCTGGGATTTTTTGATAAGATGGTGCAGTCCGACATATTTGTAATATATGATGATGCTCAGTTCAACAAAGGTGATTTTCAGCATCGTAACAGAATAAGAATATTCGACGGGTGGAAATGGCTTACTGTTCCAGTCGAAAAGAAGCATATACCTATCATGGATATTAAAATCAAAAACGAAGTCAGCACCTGGAAAGGTATGGGATGGTCTGATAACCATTTCAAGGATATTAAAGATAACTATAAGGATACCCCTTATTATAGCACATACGAAGAAGAAATTAAGATGATTTATGAAGAGACGTATGATAGGTTAGTAGATCTAAATATGGATTTGATAAAGTTTCTCATGAAGGCATTTAATATAAAGACAGAAATCGTATTTTCCAGTAACTTGGGTTTGGCATCTAAATCTACAGAACGATTGGTAGACATTGTTGAGGCAATAAGTGGTGATGTGTATCTCTCCGGACCAGCAGGTGTTAACTATCTTGATCTTTCTTTATTTGAAGATAAAGGTATCAAAGTAGAATTTCAAGACTTTAAGCATCCAGTGTATCGTCAGCGTTATAATGGGTTTGAAACCAACATGTCGGCGATAGATGCATTATTTAATGTAGGTGAGATGCCGAAATGATTAATGGAGAAGGTAAACTTTAGATAGGTGTAAATAATGACAGGTAAAAACGTTCTTGCAGTTGGCGCACATGCTGATGACATAGAGATTGGATGTGGAGGTACTGTTGCACTCCATGCAAAAAATGGTGATAATGTCTATGCATTGATCATGACAAAACCGCACTATACCAGATACGATGGAGTTGTCCTTAGAGATGAAGACGAGGGTGAAGCCGAAGAAAAGAATGGTGCACGTGTTCTGGGTGCTGAACATATAAACCTTGGATTTGAAACCAAGAGAGTGCCCTATTCTGCCGAGTCGGTAGAAGCCATTAATGAAATTATTGATAAATACAACATAGATCTTATCTACACGCATTGGTATCATGATTCACATCAGGATCACGCAAGGACGACTAGGTCTGTCATCTCAGCGGGAAGGTATGTCAAAAATATTCTGATGTACGAACCGGAGTATCCCGCAGGTAGATCATACACAGGATTTCATAACCAGTATTATGTGGATATTACTTCAACATTCGAAATAAAGATGGAAGCGCTTAGGCAACATACGAGCCAGGTAAGAAAATATGGCAAAGCATTTTTGGATGCTGTGGAAGCCAGAGCA
>JAXHTJ010000234.1:0-2279 GCA_034190245.1 Halobacteriota archaeon
AGGCGCTACAGGAGTCAGAGGAGAGGTATAAGACTCTTGTAAGAACTTCTCCAGAGGCGATAACTGTATCTGATCTGAAAGGTGTTATAACGGAGGTATCTGAACAGACTCTCGAGTTACATGGTTTTGGAAGTCCTGAGGAGTTGATAGGAAGAAATGCGTTTGATCTTATCGCTTCCGAGGATCATGAAAGGGCAATGGAGAATCTCAATAAGACTCTTGAGGGGGAATCGGTAAGAAATATTGAATACACCCTTTTGAGAGGGGATGGGTCTTCTTTTATCGGCGAATTGAATGCGGCCCTGGTCAAAGATGCCTACGGAAGACCGAAAGAATTTATTGCCACCACAAGAGATATCACTGAGCGTAAGCGGGTGGAAGAGGCGCTAAAAAGTTCAGAAGAGAAATACCGCCAGCTATTCAAGAGTTCCCCGGAGTTGCTTTCACTTGTTGATAGGGAGGGGAGATTTCTGAGTGTGAATCCTGCAATGGCAGAGAGCTTCGGTTTATCCGTTGAGGAACTTACCGGTAAAAGAGTTTTTGAAGTTGCTCCTGAAGAGGTAGCACGTCGCCGAACGGAGATGGTAAACAGGGCTCTCGATGATGGACAACCTTTGATCTTCGAGGACGAGAGGGATGGGAGTTATTTTCATATAATAGTTGTCCCTGTTAAAATTCCGGGACATAAAGAGACCGTTCAAGTTATCGCAAGGGATATCACAGAGAAGAAGAAAGCTGAGATGGATATAAAGAGATCAAAAGAAGAGCTTGAGAGGGCATATGAAGAGCTGAAGAAGCTGGACAGAATGAAGACGGAATTTGCGGCTGTTGCAACACATGAGATAGGCACGCCGCTTTCAATTCTAAAAACAAATGTCGAGATGCTTGAAGGTGGTGTATTTGGCTGTGTTACAGACGCTCAGAAGGAGAGGCTGTGGACAATTAGCAGAAACATCGATTATCTTGTTAAGTTGAACAGGGAGATGATGGACATATCTCGAATAGATGCTGAAAGACTTAAACTCGAGATAGGTCCCCATTCCATTAACGATCTGATAATAGAGACTGTTCAAGATTTTGGAATTTTAGCAAGGGATAAAAGGCTTAATCTCACTGTTGATCTACCGGAAGATGAGTTTATAGTCAACTGCGATGGTGAAAGAATTAAGCAGGTTCTGGATAACTTACTGATAAATGCAATAAAGTTCACTCCTGCAACTGGGGAAATAAATATAAGGGTTGAGGACTTAAAAGATAAAATATTGATCGCAGTTTCTGATAATGGAGTGGGGATTCCTGAAGAAGAGCACAAAAAGATATTTCAAAGGTTCTATGAGGTTGGAGATTATCTCAGCCACGAAACTGGGGGTTTTGGTCTGGGTCTTGCGATTGTAAAGGGAATCATTGAAGCTCATGGATGCGATGTGTGGGTGAAGAGTATCGCTGGGAAAGGGAGTACTTTCTATTTTACCTTGCCCAAGGAGAGGGGAACATGAAGAAGATAATGATAGTGGATGATATGCCTGACATTGTAGATATGGTTAAGCACATACTCGAATCTGAAGGGTATGAGACCATGGAAGCGTATAGTGGAAGAGAATGTCTGGAGAAGGTAAGGAAAGAAAAACCCGACTTGATCTTACTAGATATCATGATGAAACCCCTCGATGGCTGGCAGACTTTAAACGAATTAAAAAATGATGAAGAGCTGAAGTCCATCCCGATCTCAATGCTCACAGTAGTCCTCTTAACTCCGGAAATTATGAAGAACAAACCGATAGAGAAGATTGAGAACTATATTCTTAAGCCATTCTCAAAAGAGGGTTTGATAAAGAATGTCGAGGATATGCTTGAAGAGAATGACGATATTCATAAGATGGCAGATCAGCTAATAGAGACGATCGGAAGTGAACTGACCGAAGAGTACGAGAGATTGGCCATGACAGTAAACCGCCACCGTAGATTGATGGATGTTATAGTAAAATCCTCGAAGACCGAGTTTGTTGAGAGTGAATCCGTATCAAATGTCTTGAAGAGTCAAGAGAGGATGGTCGAGTTTGCAGAGAAGAGAATGGCAGAAATCGAGATGATGGCTTCCCAAAAGATAAAAAGATAGCTTGATCTCTATTTTCAGAGTGTAATGATGTTTATGCTTTTTTGTAGAAAAAGATAATACTATAGAGATCTAACAGTAAAATGGAGATTTTTGGTTTGAGTAATCCATTCCACAGAGGAGAAGAGAATAAAATATGCCATACGAAGAAGCAGAGTCAATAACC